>JAITNI010000354.1 GCA_031290535.1 Zoogloeaceae bacterium | reverse complement strand
CAGTCCAGTTCCACCAGAAAATCCAGGAAAGGATCGTTGATCGGCTTGCTCGACGTCACCTTGATGACCGAACCGCCCCCAGCGCTTTTCTCAACGGAAAAACGCAACTGGTTGGCAATTGCCGGATACCGGTCTACATTGGACTGACGGAAGGCATCTTCCGTTGCCAACCGCGCTGTCATGCCGGACAGTTCGTCACGCGAGGCGGCGATCTGTATTTCGGCACGCAGGGGTTGCCCCAATGCGGAGTAAACTGTTATTCGCCCCAGACCAGCGGCATCTGCCGCGACAGGAATCAGGGACAAGCCAGAAGCAACGGCCAGAGCTACGACCTTGTGCTTCATAAAAAATGAGCATTTTTTATTCACGCTACCACCCTCAGCGCCGAAATCGACGTTTTGATAATAACATCATGCACTTAGACGTGCAAGCTAAACTTCATTCTGAAATGGTAGCACACTCGCATTGTAATTGTGTACTAAATTCACAAAAAACCGGAAATGACTCCGGTTTTTTGCAAAATCCCCCATTTTCAGGCTTCGAGCAGGAGGCGCAACATCCGCCGCAACGGCTCCGCCGCGCCCCACAGCAACTGGTCGCCGCAGGTGAAGGCGGCGAGGTATTCCGGCCCCATTGCCATTTTGTGCAGACGTCCGACGGGCACGGTCAGCGTACCCGTCACCGCTGCCGGAGTCAGGTCGCGCTCGGAGGTCTCGCGCTCATTGGGGACGACCTTCGCCCACGGATTCGCGTTGGCCAGCAGATCGTTGATGTCGGCGAGCGGCACGTCCTTCTTCAGCTTGATCGTCAGCGCCTGCGAATGACAGCGCATGGAACCAATCCGCACACAGAGGCCGTCAATGGGAATGCTGCCCGACGCGCGAAACGGCGGCCTGCCGAGAATCTTGTTGCATTCCGCGCCGCCCTTCCATTCTTCCTTCGACTGCCCATGCTCCACCGGCACGTCAATCCAGGGAATGAGGCTGCCCGCCAGCGCGGTGTTGCGAAAATGCTGTTTCGGGAAATCGTCGGCGCGCAGTGTTTCGGCCACTTTGCGGTCAATATCGAGAATGGCGGAAGCCGGGTCGGCGAGCAGGTCGGCGACGGAAGCGTGAATCGCGCCCATTTGCGCGATCAGTTCGCGCATGTTCTGCGCCCCCGCGCCGGAGGCGGCCTGATAGGTCATCGAGGTCGCCCATTCCACCAGATCGTTCTGGAACAGGCCGCCCAAGCCCATCAGCATCAGCGACACCGTACAGTTGCCGCCAATCCAGTTCTTGCCGCCCTTCGCCAGCGCATTCTTGATGACGTCGAGGTTCACCGGATCGAGCACAATCACCGCGTCATCGGCCATCCGCAGGGTGGAGGCGGCATCAATCCAGTGCCCCTGCCAGCCCGCGCCGCGCAGTTTCGGGAAAACTTCCTTCGTGTAATCGCCGCCCTGACAGGTGATGATGATGTCACAGCCTTGCAGGGCGGTAATGTTTTTGGCGTCCTGCAACGGCGCGGCAGCGGTTTTACCGCCGAACACCGGCGCAACCCCGCCCGCGTTGGAGGTGGAAAAATACACCGGCTCGAAGTGGGCAAAATCGCCCTCCTCTACCATGCGCTGCATGAGCACGGAACCGACCATGCCGCGCCAACCGACCAGACCCACTCGTTTCATGTACCAGACTCCCCTGAACAAATCACGCCGCCGCGTTTCGCACGCGCAACGCGGAAAAAGGGAGAATTATAGCCCTGCCCGGTAACTAAGCGAAACATTCGGCAACAGGATTTTCGGCGCGCAAGAGGAGCCGTTCAGCGCCAAAACGAAAAACCATCAACCCTATGGCATAGCGGACGCTCTTTCAAACCGATAGAACAGGTTGGGTTCGGAGACAATATACAGGACAGAGCTTTCGTCAAAGGTCACCCCTTCCGCATGTGGCACGTCCGCTTTCAGGCCATGATGCCCTCGCCAAAGTGGCATGATCTCCACCAGTTTTCCGCTTGGGTCATATTCCACAAGGACTTTGGACTCGCCACTCAACAACAGCAGATGCCCCGTCGGCAGGTGGATTTCGACGGAAGAAAGGTCGCGCAAATAGGAACGGTAATCGAAGCGTGAATGCCAGTCGCGCACTTGCAGACTCAAGCGTTCGTCATGCGCGCATCCCGCATCCCGCATCCCGCAGGCAAGCCAGAAATCTCGATCACGCGCACAGGCTTCTTTTCATTGACCACCAGCAAACGTTGCCGCTCGGCATCCCAGGCAAGACCTTCAAAACCACGATTGTCGTACCCCTGCAAAACGCCCAGCCCCAGTTGCGCCGTGTCGGACACATCCAGCTTCCGGGTGGTCGCATCCAGTTTGACCCAGTAAATTTGTTGGGAACGCTCGTCAGCCAGCGCGAACACATCGCCTTCGATATGGGCGATGCCTTCCAGATCCTTTAAGCCCGCGACCGGAATTTTCCGCAGCGTGACGCCCTCGGTCGAAATTTCCACGATGTGCGGCGGGCGAGCGATCGTGGTAAACAAAGTTTTTGTCTGCGAACTATAGGTGAGCGCTGAAGCCTGAGACGATACGTCGGCAATGGGTCTGGCGTCGATCATGACCCGATAGGCATCCAGCCCGATTTTCTTTTCCGCCTGTTCCCACGCCACGCCAACCAAAGCCCCGCGCAGCATCAGCGCCTTGCCCAGATTGACAACATTGGTCTGGAAATATGCCAAAACGACCAGCACAAAAACCATAACCAATCCATGACGCCAGGTTAATTTCAAATGCATGTCCCCTCCTTGTGCTGAATTGACCGGCAACACCGAAAACCCACGGATTTCCGATGGTGCCTTGAAAGGAACCCAACCCTTACAGCGCCGCCAGCACCGCGTCGCCCATTGCGCGGGTGCCGACCTTCGTCGTCCCCGTCTCGAAAATGTCGCCGGTACGCAGCCCCCGCGCTAGCACCGTTTTCACCGCCTGCTCCACCTGCCGCGCCGCGTCTTCCAAACTGAAGGTATAGCGCAACAGCATCGCCGCCGACAGAATCGTCGCCAGCGGATTGGCCACGCCCTGCCCGGCGATGTCCGGCGCGGAGCCGTGCGAGGGTTCGTACAACCCCTTGTTGTGCTCGTCGTGCGAGGCCGTCGGCAACATGCCGATCGAGCCGGTGAGCATCGACGCCTCGTCCGACAGAATATCGCCGAACATGTTGCCCGTCACCATCACATCAAACTGGCGGGGGGCGCGCACCAACTGCATCGCGGCGTTATCCACCAGCATGTGCGTCAGTTCCACATCCGGGTATTCGGGCGCGAGTTCGTTCATCACGTCGCGCCAAAGCTGCGTGGTTTCCAGCACGTTCATCTTGTCGACCGAGCACAGTTTTTTGCCGCGTTTTTGCGCCGCCTCAAAAGCGACGCGACCAATGCGACGGATTTCGGATTCGGTGTAGTGCATGGTGTTGAAGCCGAAACGCTGCGTTTTGCCGTCAATGTCGCGGCTCTCGATGCCACGCGGTTGCCCAAAATAAATATCGCCAGTCAGTTCGCGCACAATCAGAATATCCAGCCCGGACACCACTTCCGGCTTCAGGGTGGAGGCGTTCGCCAGTTCCGGGTAGAGCACGGCGGGACGCAGATTGGCAAACAGATTCAAATGCTTGCGGATGCCCAACAGTCCGCGCTCCGGACGTTGTTCACGCGGCAGCGCATCCCACTTCGGCCCGCCCACCGCGCCCAACAACACCGCGTTAGCCTCCGCCGCCAGTTTGCGGGTCGCCTCCGGGTAGGGGTCGCCAGTCGCGTCGACCGCCGCGCCACCCAGCAGCGCCGTTTCCATTTCCAGACCGAGACCCAGCGCCTCCAGCACACGCACGGCCTCCGCCGTGATTTCCGGGCCGATGCCGTCACCGGGGAGGATGCAGATTTTTTTGCTCACGAGACTTCCTTCCTTTGGTTTTTTTCTTCAAGCGCGGCAGCGATGCGCTCAAGGGTTTTGTTTTGCTGTTCGGTCAGGTCAACTTGACGCACCAGTATCCGCATCGTGGGCGACTTCGAGCCTGAACACCTGCGAATATAGAATACCCAGACCGCGATAAACAGCAAGATGGGTAGCCAGTTAATCAAAAAGGAGACGAACCAATTGTCTTGAGATTGTTGCGAGTTCCGTGGGTCGCACAGCGA
>JAITNI010000352.1 GCA_031290535.1 Zoogloeaceae bacterium | reverse complement strand
TGTCGGCGCTGAGTCGCATCAGGGTTTCCTTACCGTCCGTCTGCACGATTTCATCGCGGGTCAGGCGTGTGGTTTGCGGCAGCGGCGCGGCCTGCGCCCAGACCACGCCAAAATCCCGCGCCACCAGAAAATGCCCACGCGAGACCAGCGGCTTTTTGATTTGCGCCAGCCGCCGCGTCTGCGTGAATTCCCCCCGAATCACCGGCTCCAGCGCCAGTTGCCGCTGAATGTCCGGCAACAAATCATCGGCTTGCGCCGCGCCGCAAAGGAGGAACAGAACGAGGACGGCAAGGCGGCAGGAAAAACCCTTCATTGCGTTACCCCCAGTTTTTCCGCCAGCACTGCCGGACTTGCCAGACACATTTCCTTGGTCACCATATTTACCGCCACCTGCACGGTATGCCCACGGGTCAGGCGGCGACCGCTGTCGATATCCCGAATCAGGTAGGCGATCTTGAGCCGGTTTTCCCATTCCACGAGCGCGGCTTCCACCTCGATTTGCTGCTGGTAGCGGAGCGGCTGCGCGTAGCGGATAAACAACTCGATCACCGGCCAGGCATAGCCCGACGCCCGCATCTGCGGGTAATCGTAGTCAAAAGTCTGCAAGAGCGCCGTCCGCGCCAGCTCGAAATAGCGCACGTAATGCCCATGCCAGCAGATTTCCAGCGGGTCAAGATCGTGAAACGGCACTTGCAGCGCCACAGCGGCGCGTCGGAAAGGGGGAGGAGTGCTCATGTCAGAAAAGCGTGAAAATCCGGGTCAAAAGTCGGATGATTCTACCCCAGAAGAACGCCGTGCGCCTGAACGGGCAGCAGCAATCAACGGCCGTACCCTGTCCTCAAAAGAAAAACTGCAAGCGGCAAGAAAATTTAATCGAAAAGCGTGATTCAGGGAAGCGCCTTTTCTATTTTCAGTATTAATTTTTTGGCATATTCTCTTGTCTCCTCGGAACCTTGCCCAAGGGAAACAAAACGGTGGAGATGCCATTTGATCCCCATCAGAATTTCTGTAGCGGTAAAGCGGAATTTAATGGCATCCCGTATGTTTTTGGCGTCGTCGGGCAGCCCTTCTTGTTCCAGCAATGCGGCCAATTCTTCGGCTTCGGCATAGTAATCTGGATATTTTTTCATTTTGTTTCCGGGGCGTTTTCGTTGAGCGCTTGCCAGAACGGGAAAAAATTGAACCATTGCAGGGGATGTTTTTGGCATTCTTCGCTCAGGGCAGCGACGTAGTCGCGCAGGTAGGGGGCGATGGCCTCGTGGTGGAGATTCTTCTGGCTGCGGGGGAGGACGATGCGTTCGGCCAGGGGGCGCAGGGTGATGGAAAATCCGTCGGCATGGCGGGCGCTGAACAGGGTGAACACCGGGCAGCCCAAGGCGGCGGCGAGGAGGTAGGGGCCGATGGGAAAATGCGCCTCCGCGCCCAGAAAAGGGTGGGCGAGCGTCGCCGCTTCGGAGCGATTGTTGGGGGACGGCTTTGCCCCTTTTTCTGCCAGCCGTACTGGCACCCGGTCGCCCGCGATGACCACAAAACCGCCTGCCGCGATGCGTTCCGAGAGGCGCATGGCGGTCACGGGGTCGAAAGTTTCGACCTGTATCAGGTCGATGTCCTCCTCCGGGTTGAGGGCGCGCAGCATCTGGTTGAAGCGTTCGGCGTGGCGGGTGTGCACCAGCACGGTGAGGCGCATGTGCGGGCGGTTGCGGGTGAGGTGGCGGCAGAGTTCGAGGTTGCCCAGATGCGCGGTAATCATCAGCGCGCCGCGTTTTTCGGGAATCAGGGCGAGGAGCGCTTCCGCGCCTTCGGCGTGATAGGGCATCGCGTCCAGTTGGGCGTCATGGGCGCGCAGTTTGTCGAGGATGGTTTCGGCAAAGCTCAAAAAATGACGAAAGCTGTTCCAGAGCGTAGGAGGCGGCGTCGCGCCGCCGCTGGTCTCATAAAGGCGACGCAGATATTCCAGCGAGGCGCGGCGGGCAACGCGACGCCGGACGAAAAACCAGAGGATGACAAAAAAGAGCAGCCCGCGAAACGGCCAGGGGCCGCAGAGGCGATACACCCCGAACAAAAACCGCATCCCGCCGACAAACCCGGCTTCGCCGATACTGGCCCAGTGCATCAAACGCAGCCATCGTCAAAAGCATAGGTCACTTGCCGAAGCGTTTTCTCATCCTTGCGATACGTGAGGAACAGCTTCAATCCGTCAAACCCCCAGCGAAAAAGGTACAACCGTGGATTGCCATCTTCAGGAGAACCCAGTCGTTTGATCTGTTCATCGGGGTTGGCCTGTATCTCGACACCCAGCGGCAGGGGGATATTGCGCGCAATATCCTCTTCATTGGGCCAAAAAAACAGGGTATGGAAGATCAGTTCGCCTTCCAGATAATCCGGTTTGTAGGTTTTGCAGGACTCCGCCAGAGTAAAAACGAATTCCATTTTATGTTCTGGAAGCTCTACATAAACATCCTCTTCCCCGCGTTTTGGCCTTGGCAAAGTTTTTTGGGTTCCAAAAAAATCCAGCATCGCCTTGACCGCTTCATCGCGTTCCGACTTGCCCAGCAAGGGAACCAACTGTTCGAGATTCATGACATGACGCTTTCTGTGAGGAGGAAAAATAGAGAAAAACGGCTTGGATTGTATCATTTGACCTGCGGCGCACAACGGGCAAGGTGGCGGGCGAGCAGGCGGAAAAATCGGCGCAACATGCCGAAGAATAGCCGGGCATGCATGGCGGAAAGGCGCAAATTGTCGCGCCAGGGCTGGAAGTGGGAAAGGCCGTCTTCCGGGTAGCGCACGGCAACCGGGAGATTGACGATGGCAACCCCCGCCCAGTCCAGCCGCACCAGAATTTCCGGGTCAAAATCCATGCGTGGGGCATGACGCAGCACCGGCAGCAGTGGCGCGACGGCTTGGAGCGGATAGACGCGAAAGCCGCACATCGAATCCTCAATGCGCCTTGATAACGTGTTGATCCAGACCCAGACATGGGTCAGATAGCGCCCGTACAGGCGACCCTTCGGCACGCTCTCGTCATAATGCGGACAGCCGGCGATGACGGCCTCCGGGTGACGGGCGGCGGCTTCCAGAAAGGCGGGCACCGCGCCCAGATCGTGCTGGCCGTCGGCATCGACTTGCAGGGCGTGACTTGCCCCCAGCGTCAGCGCATAGGCAAGCCCCGTCTGCACCGCCGCGCCCTTGCCGCGATTTTCGGGATGGGTGAGGAGAAAAAGCGATGAAGCATCCGGGAAGGAGGACGCGGCGACCAGTTCCGCCAGCGTCCGCGCACAGGCGGCATGGCTGCCGTCATCAACGAGAATCACCGGCAAGCCATAGCCGCGCAAGGTGGCGACCACCGCGCCGACGGCATCGCCGTGGTTATAGACGGGGATGATGGCGACGGGGTTCATGCTTTGATCGTGGTGAGCATTATGTTATTGCGTCAAAATTGGCGTGCCGTTTTCTTCGACGATATTTCCTGCCGCGTATTGAAACAGGAGAACGCCCCACAGGTCAGGCAGTTGGCGGGCATCGCGCCCCCTTGCGCCAGCGGGAGCAAAAGTCCCTGCCATTGCTCCCGTCCCCATAACGGCGCTTCGCCCGCCGGAATCGCGGTCATGTGTACAAATGTTTTGCGCGCTTCAAACATGCCAGGGTCTCCGCAAACGGGGGGTTTATGCTTCCTTGCCAATCGCCTTGTAAATCACCGCGCCCAAAATGCCGCCAAGGATCGGCGCGACCCAGAACAGCCACAGTTGGGACAATGCCGCTTCGCCCGCAAAGACGGCCACGGCGGTGCTGCGGGCGGGGTTGACCGAGGTGTTGGTGACGGGGATGGAAATCAGGTGAATCAGGGTCAGGCACAGGCCGATGGCGAGGGGGGCGAAGCCTGCGGGGGCGCGTTTATCGGTCGCGCCGAGGATGACAAAGAGAAAAATCGCGGTCATCACGATTTCGCAGGTTGCGGCGGCCAGCAGAGAATACGCGCCGGGGGAGTGTTCGGCATAGCCATTGGTCGCAAACCCGTTGGCCAGACTGAAATCCGCCTGTCCGCTGGCGATCAGGTACAAAATGCCTCCGGCCAGAATGCCGCCCGCAACCTGCGCGAGGAGGTAGGGCGCAAGGTCTTTGGTCTCGAAACGCCCCGCCACCGCCAGACCGATGGAGACGGCGGGATTCAGGTGGCAGCCGGAAATGTGCCCGATGGCATAGGCCATCGTGAGCACCGTCAGGCCAAAAGCCAGAGAAACGCCAACAAACCCGATCCCCAGTCCGCCCGGAAATTGCGCGGCCAGCACGGCACTGCCGCAACCGCCGAGGACGAGCCAGAAAGTACCAACAAATTCAGCCGCATATTTTTTCATGAGGTGCTCCAAAGGGAGAAAAGCGCCAGAACAGGCGTTTGGGCATTATATAAGTGTTCCGGGGAAAGGGTTTTGGAAATTCATGGGCGGTTCGCAAGGCAGAGCCAATCACATGAACGTCCAAATCCTGCGCGAAGCGCAGCAAATCATCCTTGTATGATTGTTTCTGTCTTGACTTGGGGTGAGTGTAAGGTGTCAGTTGCAAAGAGAGTGGATTCCCACTGCGATGGCGAGGTTCTCCGGGCGCTCACACCTCCCCCGGATCCACATCCACATGCCAGCGCAAGTCATGGTGAATGCGCTGTTTGCGTAGTAGTTCCAGCCAGCGCGC
>JAITNI010000318.1 GCA_031290535.1 Zoogloeaceae bacterium | reverse complement strand
GCCGCTGAGGTTCCGGGGCGATCCCTCGGGACAGAGCGGCGGGATGCCGAAAGCGCCCTTTGAAGTCCCTCTGCCACAAGGCATTGGGTGCGTTGTGCGCGAGGCGTTGCCAGAGCCGGGCGACAGCGAGCGTTTATTGGGTCAGGATTCCAGTCGGGCGCGGCGGCGGCGGCGCGGCGGGAGGCGGCGTCGCAGGCGGGGGCGATGCAGGCGTTGCCGGGGGGGCGGACGGCGGGGTATGCGTCGGCAGGCCGGTGTGCGTGGCCGGGTTGTTGAACGGGGCGGATTCCGGGTTTTCCTCCGCGCCTTCCAGCGCCGGGTTGGAAGCGGGGATGTTCTCGCTGTAATACAGGTCGCCATAGGCGTTGGCCAGCCCTTCCGGCTGGCGGGGCAACTGTTCCGGTACGCCTTTCAGGGTTTTTTGCATGTAGGCGATCCAGATCGGCAGCGCCGCGTGGCCGCCGGTTTCACTGCTGCCGAGGTTGCGCGGCTGGTCAAAGCCCATCCAGGCGCAGCCGACCACGGTATGCTGAAAGCCGCAGAACCAGGCGTCCAGATAATCGTTGGTGGTGCCGGTCTTGCCCCCCAGATCGTGGCGTTTCAGGGTGGCCGAGGCGCGGGCGGCAGTGCCGCGAATGGCGACATCGCGCAGCATGGAATGCATCAGATAGGCATTGCGGGGATCAATGGCGCGGATGGTTTCGTTGCCCGCCTGCACCGGCGCGGACTGCGCCAGTACACGCCCCTGATGGTTGCGGATTTCCTTGATGATGTAAGGCTGAATGCGATAGCCGCCATTGGCAAAGACGGCGTAGGCGGCGGTCATTTGCCAGGGGGTTACGGAGCCTGCGCCGAGCGCCATCGTCAGATAGGGCGGGTGGCGCTTGGCGTCAAACCCGAAGCGGGTGACGTAATTCTGGGCATAGACCGGCCCCACGGCCTGCAAGAGCTGGATGGAGGGCATGTTTTTGGAACGTGCCAGCGCCGTTCGCATCGTGATCGGGCCATCGTATTTGCCGTCGTAATTCTTGGGCCGCCACACCTGACTGCCAGTGGCATTGGCGGAGACCTCAATCGGCTCGTCATGCACAATGCTGCCGGGCGAAAAACCCTTTTCCAGCGCGGCGGAATAGATGAAGGGCTTGAAGCTGGAACCCGGCTGCCGCCAAGCCTGGGTGACATGGTTGTACTTGCTGCCGCGATTGAAATCGAAGCCGCCCACCAGCGCGTGCACGGCCCCGTCCTGAGGACTGGCGGCGATAAAGGCGGCATCCACGTGCGGCAATTGCGCGATCTGCCAGCCCTTTTCCTGCTTGATGACGCGAATGACCGCGCCCGGACGCAGTTTTTTATCCGGCGGCGCTTTGTCGCCCAGCATGAAGGCGGCGAATTTGAGGTTGTCGCCTTCCAGCGTGATGTTCTCGCCCGCGCGCACATGCGCCTTGAGCTGTTTGGGCGCGGCTTCCAGCACGAGGGCGGGAATCAGGTCGTCCGCCGGCAAAAAATCCTGCAAGGCGATGTCGAGGGCTTCATCCTGGGTGCTGTCCAGTTGCCTCAGGTCAAGATAGGCTTCCGCGCCGCGATAGCCGTGCCGACGGTCGTAATCCAGCACCCCTTGCCGCAGGGCACGGTAGGCGGTTTCCTGTTCTTCCTTGGTGATGGTGGTGATGACCTGCAATCCGGCGCTGTAGACATCCTTGGAAAGCCGCTCTTCGGCAATCTGGCGTGCCATTTCCGCAACATATTCGGCGTGCACCGGAAACGGCACGGCGCTATTGCGTTTGACGATAATTTCTTCTTCCAGCGCCGCCCGGTACTGGGCTTCGTCGATGAGCCTCAGGTCGCGCATCCGCCCAAGCACGTAGGTTTGCCGGTTTTTGGCCCCCTTGGGATTGGCGACCGGATTCAAAATAGACGGCCCCTTGGGAAGTCCGGCCAGCATGGCGGCTTCGGCGATGCTGATCCGGGAGAGCGGCTTGCCGAAATAGGTTTGGGAAGCGACGGCAAAGCCATAGGCGCGCTGGCCGAGAAAAATCTGGTTGATGTAGACCTCGAAAATCTGGTCTTTTGTCAGGTTGTGCTCGATTTTCATGGACAGAAGCGCTTCGTAGAGCTTGCGCGTCATGGTCTGCTCGGGATCCAGGAAAAAGTTGCGCGCTACCTGCATGGTGATGGTGGAGGCGCCCTGTTTTTTGCCCCCGGTCATATTGGCGTAGGCGGCGCGCACGATTCCGGTGGGATCGACGCCGTGATGCCGGTAAAAACTGTCGTCCTCAGCGGCGAGGATGGCCTGCTTCAGGACTTCGGGGACCTCCTGAATCTTGACGGGGGAGCGTCGCTCTTCGCCAAATTCGTCAATCAGGTAACCGTCGCTCGTAAATACCTGCAAGGGCATTTTGGGTCGGTAATCGGTCAGGATTGCGATGTCGGGCAGGCGGGGATAGGCGGTCAGCACGACGATCAAAATGACCGCAATGCCCATGACAGCAAGGCCGAGCAGGAAAAAAACAGGGTAGAGGACAAGGCGCAAAATCTTGGACATGACGAAAAATCACCGAAAGTGAAGGCAGCGGCGGATTATACGCTTCTCTCCCCTCAGATAAAAAAATGCTTTACATTGCGAATGCTTGCTGCTAGCATTTGATGTAATTTGTTGGCTTGTTGATGTAACTACCGGTTTTTAATAAGCATTCTCGG
>JAITNI010000315.1 GCA_031290535.1 Zoogloeaceae bacterium | reverse complement strand
CGCCGTAACCCGCTCCGTTATTTCCTTTCTTCCTCCTGGGTGTCACAATCCAGCCTTCCCTGATTGTTCTGAATCCTTTCATGACCCCTGCCGAATTCATCGCCCGCTGGAAAAACAATCCCCTGTCCGAGCGCGCCGGGGCGCAGACGCATTTCAACGATTTATGCGATCTGCTTGGCGTCGACAAGCCCGTCGACCCCGCAAACTACTGTTTTGAGCGCGGCGCGAAAAAAGCCAGCGGCGGCGAGGGCTGGGCGGATGTCTGGAAGCGCGGGCATTTTGCGTGGGAGAACAAGAAGCCGGGACGCGACCTGAAAGCGGCGCTGAAGCAGCTTACCGATTACGCTTTGAATCTCGACAATCCGCCGCTGCTCGTGGTTTGCGACCGCGAAATCATCGAGATTCACACCGCCTTCACCGGCTACCCGGATGAAGTCCGCACGATTTTGATCGAAGAACTGGCCGACCCCGCCGCGCAGGAAGTGCTGCGCTGGGTGTTCGTCTCACCCGAAAAACTCCGCCCGCAAAAATCCAATGCCGCGATCACGGAAGAAATGGCCGGGCAATTTGCCGAACTCTCCGCCGCCATGCGCGGGCGCGGGCTGGAGGGGCAACAGGTGGCGCATTTTCTGGTGCAGTGCCTGTTTGCGATGTTTGCCGAAGATGAGGGACTGTTGCCCAAGGACATTTTCAGTCACCTCCTTGACCAAACGGCTCCCAACCCGAAAAAATCCGCCGACCGTTTGCAAAAACTCTTTCTTGCCATGCAGGAAAAATCCGGCACTTACGGCAATGACGATATTGAATGGTTCAACGGCGGGCTGTTCCAGAAAATCGACATCCCGCCGCTTTCCATTGCCGACCTTGAAAGCCTGCAAGACGCCGCAGGCAAGGACTGGCGGGCGATCAACGCCTCCATTTTCGGCACCCTCTTCGAGCGCGGCCTTGACCCCGGCAAACGCGCCCAGTTGGGGGCGCATTACACCGACCCCCAGACAATAGAAAAACTGATTCGTCCCCTGATTAGCGAACCCCTGCTCTGCGAATGGGCGGACATTCGCGCCCGCATGGAGGCCGCGCTTGCCACGCAGGGCACGGCCAAAACCGTTAAAAAATACGCCCAGCAGGCCAGGGCGGCGTATCAGGGATTTTTGCTGCGGCTGGAAAATTTTCGCGTCCTTGACCCCGCCTGCGGTTCCGGCAACTTTCTCTATCTGGCCCTGAAAGCCTTGCGCGATGTCGAAAAACGCGCCAACGTCGACGCGCAGGAAATGGGGTTTGAAGCCGATTTATCCCTGCACACCGGCCCGCACAATATTCTGGGTCTGGAGATCAACGAATTCGCCGCTGAACTGGCGCGGGTGACGGTGTGGATTGGTGACATTCAATGGAGCCACCAGAATTACTACCCACACGCCAAAAACCCGATTCTGCGCTCGCTCTCCGGCATCCGGCATCAGGATGCGCTACTGAACGCCGACGGCAGCGAGGCCGCATGGCCGGAGGCGGATGTGATTGTCGGCAATCCGCCGTTATTGGGTGGCAGCAAAAAACGCCGCGAACTGGGCGATGATTATTTTGCGGCGCTCAACAAGGTTTATGCCGCCCACGTCCCCGGCGGCGCGGATTTGGTCTGCTACTGGTTTCACAAGGCGAGAGCGCAAATGCTCGCCGGGAAATTGCAGGCGGCGGGACTGGTCGCGACGCAAGCCATCCGCAACGGCAGCAACCGCAAAGTGCTGGATGCCATTGTCGCCGATGCCCGCATTTTTGAAGCGTGGAGCGATGAGGCGTGGGTGAATGAAGGCGCGGCGGTACGGGTATCGCTGGTCGGGTTTGCCCATGCTCCCTCCCCTGACAAGGGGAGGGCTGGGGAGGGGTTTGCGGCGGTTGAGCAAGAAACTACGGTTGTTGCCAGCGGAACCCTCCCAAACCCCCCTCAATCCCCCCTTGTCAGGGGGGAGGCTAAAACCGCGCTGGTTTTGCCGTCGGTTTGTTTTCTGAACGGTCAGGAAGTCGCTGCCATTCATGCCGATTTGACGGCAGGGGGTGGCGTGAATCTCACCGAAGCCAGAGTGCTGGCGGAGAATGCGGGTTGCAGCTTTGAAGGCACAAAAAAATATGGGAAGTTTGATATTTCGGGAGAGCTGGCGCGTCGCTGGTTAACGCAGCCGAACCCGAACGGCCAGCCCAACAGCATGGTCGTTAAACCTTGGGCAAATGGTCTAGATATTACCAAACGTCCCTCCGATAAATGGATTATTGATTTCGGCGTCATGCCGGAAAACACAGCATCCCTTTTTGAATTACCTTATGAATTTGTGCTGGAGCATGTAAAGCCCGCACGTCAGACCGCCAGCGATGAAAAAACGCAGCGTAACTGGTGGCTGCATGAAAGAAACCGGGTGGAATTGCGGAAAGCAGTGAAGGGTCTCCCGCGTTTTATCGTCACCCCACGTGTTGCCAAACATCGCTTTTTTGTTTGGCGATCAAATGCGGTTCTCCCGGATACTCGGCTTTGCGTCATCGCCCGTGCCGATGATGTCAACATGGGCATTCTGTCCAGCCATATCCATGAAGTGTGGGCGCTTGCCAACGCATCCATGCACGGTGTTGGCAATTATCCTACCTATGTTATTGCCACCTGCTTCGAGACCTTCCCCTTCCCGGAAGGGATGACGCCACGGGACAGCGCGACTCCCTCCCCTGACAAGGGGAGGGCTGGGGAGGGGTTTGCGGCGGTTGAGCAAGAAACAACGGTTGAAGCCAGCGGAACCTCCCCAAACCCCCCTCAATTCCCCCTTGTCAGGGGGGAGGCCAACCCCCACGCCGAGCGCATCGCCGCCGCCGCCCGTCGTCTGAACGAACTCCGCGAAAACTGGCTCAACCCGCCCGAATGGGTCGACTGGGTCATCACCCCGGCGGAAGAAGCGGCAGGTTTCCCCAAGCGCCCGATCGCCAAACCCGGTTTTGAGGCCGAACTCAAAAAGCGCACCCTGACGAATCTCTACAACCAGCGTCCGGCATGGCTGGACAATGCCCACAAGGCACTGGACGCCGCCGTCGCCGCCGCCTACGGCTGGCAGGATTACACCCCGGAAACGAGCGACGCGGAAATCCTCAAACGGCTGCTGAAACTCAATCAGGCGCGAAGTTAGCGCAGTACAACGCCAAAACTGCGCCCGACAGGTCTGCCCAGCATTTTGTCGTTACCCCGACAAAAAACAGGGGCTTTGTCGCATTCCCGCGCACGGGGAAAAATCCGGTACTCTCCTGAAAAATCATTATAAATCATGATGTTATAACCATTCATTCGGCTTGGCACGGTTCGTGCAGAAGAGGTGGGGCAAAGTTTGAATCCTGCAATCTCTGACTGAATGAAAAGGAGCAATACACCATGGCAAAGCTTCGTCAATGCGCCATTTATGGCAAGGGTGGCATCGGTAAATCCACCACCACCCAGAACCTCGTCGCCGCGCTCGCCGAAAGCGGCAAGAGGGTGATGATTATTGGGTGTGACCCCAAGGCGGATTCCACCCGCCTGATTCTGCACTCGAAGGCGCAACATTCGGTGATGGAACTGGCTGCCGAAGTGGGGAGCGTGGAAGACCTGGAACTCGAAGACGTGATGTCGGTGGGTTATGGCGGCGTCAAGTGCGTCGAATCCGGCGGCCCGGAACCCGGCGTCGGTTGCGCGGGGCGCGGGGTGATTACCGCGATCAACTTTCTGGAAGAAGAAGGCGCCTATGACGAAGACCTCGACTTTGTGTTCTACGACGTGTTGGGCGACGTGGTCTGCGGCGGTTTCGCCATGCCGATTCGGGAAAACAAGGCGCAGGAAATCTACATCGTCTGTTCCGGCGAAATGATGGCGATGTATGCCGCCAACAATATCGCCAAGGGCATTCTCAAATACGCCAATTCAGGCAGTGTGCGTCTGGCCGGGCTGATCTGCAATTCGCGCCAGACCGACCGCGAAGATGAACTCATCATCGCGCTGGCGGCCAAACTCGGCACCCAGATGATTCACTTCGTGCCCCGCGACAATGCCGTGCAGCACGCCGAAATCCGGCGCATGACCGTGATCGAATACGACCCCAAAGCCAAACAGGCTGATGAATACCGCACGCTGGCAAAAAAGGTGGTCGACAACACGAAATTCGTCATCCCCACCCCCTGCACCATGGACGAACTCGAAGAACTGTTGATGGAATTCGGCATCATGGATGTGGAAGACGAATCCATCATCGGCAAGACCGCCGAAGAACTGGCAGCAGACGCGCTTGCTGCTGCGGCCTGAATCCGGTTAATCCCCTCCATTGCTGTGTCTGGCGCGAATAAGCGCCGACGCGACGAAAGGAAACAAAATGTCTGCGCTTACCCGCGAAGAAACCGATGCCCTCATTGCCGAAGTGCTTGAGGTGTATCCCGACAAGGCCAAGAAAGACCGGGCCAAACATTTGATGGTCAACGATAAAACGTTGGAATCCTCAAAAAAGTGTATTACCTCCAACCGCAAATCCCTGCCCGGCGTGATGACCATGCGCGGTTGCGCCTACGCCGGTTCCAAAGGCGTGGTCTGGGGGCCAATCAAGGACATCATCTCCATCTCGCACGGCCCTATCGGCTGCGGTCAATACGCCCGCGCCGGACGGCGGAATTATTACGTCGGCACGACCGGGGTGGATTCGTTCTGCGAAATCAATTTCACCTCCGATTTTCAGGAAAAGGACATCGTGTTCGGCGGCGATAAAAAACTCGCCAAGATGATTAACGAAATCGAGGCTTTATTCCCCCTGAACAAGGGCATTTCCGTGCAGTCCGAATGCCCGATTGGCCTGATTGGCGACGATATTGAAGCCGTCTCCAAAAAAGCCACTACCGAACTCGGCAAGCCGGTGGTGCCAGTGCGCTGCGAGGGGTTTCGCGGCGTGTCGCAATCGCTCGGCCACCACATCGCCAACGATTCGGTGCGCGATTACATCCTCTCCAACCGCGACGGGCAGCCGTTTGAAAAAACGCCCTACGATGTGGCGATTCTGGGCGACTACAACATCGGCGGCGACGCCTGGGCTTCCCGTATTCTGCTGGAAGAAATGGGCTTGCGCGTGGTGGCGCAATGGTCGGGGGACGGCACATTGGCGGAAATGGAAAACACCCCCAATGTGAAACTGAATCTGCTGCACTGCTACCGCTCAATGAATTACATCAGCCGCCATATGGAAGAAAAATATGGCATCCCCTGGCTGGAATACAATTTCTTTGGCCCGACCAAGATCAAGGAATCGCTGCGGAAAATCGCCGGCTTTTTCGATGACAAGATCAAGGAAGGCGCAGAGCGCGTGATTGCCAAATACACCCCGATGATGGAGGCGGTGATTGCCAAATACCGTCCGCGTCTGGAAGGCAAGAAGGTGATGCTGTATGTGGGCGGCCTGCGTCCGCGCCATGTGGTCGGCGCGTATGAAGACCTGGGGATGGAAGTGATCGGCACGGGCTACGAATTCGCCCACAATGACGATTACGACCGCACCATCAAGGATATGGGCGACGCGACGCTGATTTACGATGACGTGACCGGCTATGAATTCGAGCAGTTCGTGGAGAAAATGAAACCCGATCTGATTGGCTCCGGCATCAAGGAAAAATACGTCTTTCACAAAATGGGCGTCCCGTTCCGGCAACTGCATTCCTGGGATTATTCCGGCCCCTATCACGGCACCGATGGTTTCGCCATTTTCGCCCGCGATATGGATATGACCCTGAACAATCCCTGCTGGTCGAAGATGACGCCCCCCTGGTTGAAAAAGCCTGAGCCGGAGATCGAAAAGATCGCCGCCTGATTTTGCCTTGGGACGTTTGTAGGGGCGAATTGAATGCGCCCCCCAGGAATTTTTTTGCAACTTTCGCGGCTTGTCCACGGCTAAGTGGCGTCGCAAAGGAGAACACCATGCAAGACGTAGAACACATCAAACCCTGCTACCCCCTGTTTCGCAACGACGATTACAAGGAAACGCTCAAGAACAAGCGCGAACAGTTCGAAGAGAACCCCGGTGCCGACAAGGTGCGCGAGACTTTCGAGTGGACGACCTCGCTGGAGTATCAGGAACTCAATTTCAAGCGCGAGGCGCTGACCATCAACCCGGCCAAAGCCTGCCAGCCGCTCGGCTCCGCTTTGTGTGGATTGGGCTTTCATAAAAGTCTGGTGTATATCCACGGCTCGCAAGGCTGCGTCGCCTATTTCCGCACCTATTTCAACCGCCATTTCAAGGAGCCGATTGCTTTCATCGCCGATTCCATGACCGAAGATGCGGCGGTGTTCGGCGGACAGAAAAATGTCCACGAAGGGCTGGCGAACGCCACCCGCCTGTATGGCGCGGAAATGATCGCCATGTCGACCACCTGTCTGGCCGAAGTCATTGGCGATGACCTGAATGCCTTCATCGGCAATGCCCGGAACGAAGGCAATCTGGACAAGGATTTCCCCGTCCCTTTCGCCCATACCCCCTCTTTTGTCGGTTCGCACGTCACTGGCTGGGATAACATGGAAGAAGGCATTCTGCGCTATTTCACCCTCAACGAAATGGAAGGCAAAACGGTCGGCTCCAACGGCAAGATCAACATCGTGCCCGGTTTTGAAACCTACCTTGGCAACTACCGCGTCATCAAGCGGATGCTGAAGGAAATGGGCGTCGATTACACCTTCCTCTGCGACCCGGAAGAAGTGCTGGATACCCCGGCGGACGGCGAATTCCGCATGTACGCGGGCGGCACGACCATCCCCGAAATCAAGGACGCGCCGAACGCCATCACCACTTTCCTCCTTCAGCCGCAAACGCTGGAAAAAACGCGGAAGTTTGTCGAAGGCACCTGGAATCAGGAAGTGCCGAAAATCACCATCCCGATTGGCGTTTCCGCCACGGACGATTTTTTGATGGCGGTTTCGCAGGCCACGGGCAAGGAAATTCCCCTGTCGCTTGCCACTGAACGCGGACGTCTGGTTGACATGATGACCGACTCGCACGCCTGGTTGCACGGCAAAAAAATGGCCATCTACGGCGACCCGGATTTTGTCTATGGCATGGTCGGCTTCATGCTGGAACTGGGCATTGAGCCGACGCACATCGTCTGCAACAACGGCTCGAAGCGCTGGGCGAAGTCGATGGAAAAACTCCTCGCCAGCTCCCCCTACGGCGTCAATGCCAAGACCTACCCCGGTTGCGACCTCTGGCATCTGCGCAGCCTGTGCTTTACCGACAAGCCGGATTTCCTGATCGGCAACAGCTACGGCAAGTTCATCCAGCGCGACACGCTCCACAAGGGCAAGGAATTCGAGGTGCCCTTGATTCGCATCGGCTTCCCGATTTTCGACCGCCACCACCTGCACCGCATGACCACACTGGGCTACGAGGGCGCGATGTACATCCTCACCACGCTGGTGAACGCTGTGCTGGAACGTCTGGACGACGAAACCCGCGAAATGGGCGTCACCGATTACAACCACGATCTGGTGCGGTAATCAATCAACAAAGCCCCTCGCCCGCTCGCGGGAGAGGGGCGATTGTTCCATCACGCCCACGACAAAGGAGCCGCACATGGCCAACATCATGATTCGCCAGAACCCCGCCGGAGGCTTGGTGTTTTATTTGCCCAAACGCGATCTGGAGGCCGACATTCAGTCCCTGGAATTCGACACCCCGGAAAAATGGGGCGGCGAACTGAAACTGGAAAACGGCGGCAGCTACTACGTCGACCCCATCCCCAAACCGGAACGTCTGCCCATCTCGGTACGCGCCCGCCGTCTGGGCGCGGCGGAAGACTGACCCCTCATTATCAGGAGAACCCTCATGGCCGTCACCATCAACATCGACGAATGCACCCGCTGCGACGACTGCATCCCGGTCTGTCCCACCAAGTCGATCACCATCAAAAAAGGCAACCTCGTGGTCAGCGCCGAGAGCTGCACCGAATGCGAAGACCAGGATTCCCCCAAGTGCATGGACGTCTGTCCGTCAGGCAGCATCGTTTACGCCTGAGCCACAGATTTTCAAGCGGACGCCCTACGCTTTCCACGGATTGAGGACGGTCAGTCCAGCCGCCAGAAACGGCTCAACGTCGCGCGTTGCGACCATCAAGGCACGGGCGGTAGCTGTAGCGGCGATGTAGCCGTCCGCCTTGCTGATCGCCTTGCCCTCGGACTTCGCCCGCGCCATCAATGTTGCGTAGGCTTCTGAGGCATCCAGATCAAAGGGCAGCACCCGCCCCGTGAAGGCGGGCAAAACCTCCCGCTCCAGACGATCTTGATAAGTGAAGCGCCGCTTCCCTTCCGGCATGGTCGCCAGACCGAAACGCAATTCAGCCACGGTGACAGCCGACAGGTAGAGCGTTTCGACCGCCTGAGCGTCAACCCAGGTTAACACGCCGGAATCAGGCGCGGACTTCCACAGTTCAGAAATCACGTTGGTATCAATGAGGATCATTCAAACCTCAACGGCGCTGCTGCTGTCTTGTCACGAAGCTGGTTGAAACGCTCAGCTTCCGCGTCGGTCAGCCCGCCTGCTTCACGGGCGATGGAGGCCAGCAGCGAACCCAACTTCAACCGCCCTTCTGGCTTCGCCGCCTTCTCCAGGATGGCGCGTACCTCCGCCTCTGTACTGCAACCGCGTTGCGCGGCGCGCACCCTCAAAGCCCGATGCACGTCGTCGGGCAGATTGCGTACCGTTAATGTTGCCATGTCATCACCTCTCCAAAAATGTCTTCATTGCTTTCATTTTAGTGCCATGACTTCATTTCTGCAAGGTTGAAATCTGCTTCAACCACGCCTGCCCTTGTCCAGTGATGCGGTATTTCTGCAAACGGCTGTTCGGCTTGTCCGGTATGGTCATCTCCAGTACCCCCGCCGAAATTCTTCCCCGCTTGTCAGCTTTACGACAAACCCCACCCTCCCTCTGCCAAATCCTTGAGAAAACCAAGGCTTGCAAAGTGGCGCGGCTCTTGCTTTGTGTTGAACAGGAATTTTACAAGGAATTTTTTTATGTCCCAACCTGTTGCTTCCCGCGAGGCGGCACTGCGGATTGCCTATGCGGCACACGCCCTGAATCACCTTGATCTCAAGGTGTTTGTGAATGCCTTGGCGGATCGCTATGGTTTGCCGCTCACCGAAACCCGGCTGGCGCAAATTACGGTGGAAGACCTGCGTGAGATGCTGGCGGGCGACCATGCCGAAGAAAACTGCATCGTCGGCGTGGAACCCGAAGCCCTCAAAGCCGTGATTCGCCTCTTCAAGGGCGAGGGCGTGGAAGGCAGCGACCTGCCTGCCATTGAAGCCTATACCGAGGGCGATTTACCGCGTTCCATCCGCGTCGCCCTCGCCTCCAATCACAGCGAGCTGCTGGATGGGCATTTTGGCTCCTGCGAACGGTTTTTGATTTATCAGGTGTCGACGGAGGATATCCGGCTCATCGCAGTGCGCGACGCGCTGGGCACCGATCAGGCCGAGGACAGAAACGCCGCCCGCGCCGCGCTGGTCGCCGATTGCCAGATTATCTACCTGCAATCCATCGGCGGCCCGGCGGCGGCCAAGGTGGTGCGTGCCGGAGTGCATCCCATCACAGCTCCCAGCGGCGGCGTGGCGCGGGAAGTGCTGGCCGATCTTCAGAACAGTCTCCAGACGCCGCCGCCCTGGCTGGCGCATGTCATGGGCGTACCCGCTGCCTCGCTGGCGAAGTACGAGACGGAACTTTCCCTCGTCGGAGCGTAGGCGATGAACATTAGCCCGGAATTTTTGCAGACGGTTGCCGCTTCTGTCGCCAGCGTCAGAGGCGGCAAAACGGCGCAGGCATTGCGTGAGGAATTCCCCGGCGTGATGTTCACCGATTGCGGCGAGGACGATGTGCCCGCCCGGATGCGTCCGGTGCTGGAAACCCCCGCCCATTTCTATTTTCTGTTCACCAATGCCAGCGGACATTGTCTGGAATTCACGAGTGAATTCGACGCTGCAACCGGCATTGTGGTGGCGACCCGCGCCGATGAAGACTGAACGCTCCTTTTTTGACGTCACCCGTGCTGCAAAAACGGTTGCGCGCTGCGTCGCCTGTCCGCACGCCTTGCAAAACTGGCCGCAGCAAGCCCGCTGCACGCCGGGGGATGCCTGTATCCGCGCCGACAGTGGCCGTCAGATTGACCGCTTTTTGCGAAAGAATTCACAGGAAGCGGAAAGCTATCTGCAAGATTCTTTTTGGGAGCGCCGCGCCATCGCCTGTCGCTACGCGCCGCTCGCGGCCATTTTTTCCTTGATGCACGACGCGGACGAAGTGGTGCGGCGCGTGGTCGCCAGTCGTTTGCCGCTGGAAAATCTGCCCGACATGGCGCATGACCCGGATCGGGAAGTGCGCCACACCGTTGCGCTCCGCCTGCCGCCGGAAAAACTCGTGCTGCTGTTGGGCGACCCGGATTATCTGGTGCGCGTCACCGTCGCCAAACGCCTGCCGCACGGTCAGTTGCTGCGTCTGGCGCGTGACCCGGAACGTGAGGTGAGGAAGGCAGTAGCGGCGCGTCTGCCCAGTTTTGCCCTGTCGATGTTGCGAAACGATGCGGAAGAGGAAATCCGCGCCCTTGTGGCCAGTCGGGCACTGCCGGAACTGGCCGCGCAATTCCTCGCCGACCCGGAATGGTGGGTACGCTTTTCTGCCCTTGCCCATGCGCCCGCTGAACATCTTCTTCCCCTGCTCGACGACCCGGAGGCGGAAATCCGCGCCGAAGCACGTCGCCTGCTCGAACACGCAGAATCCTCCTGAACAAAGGAAAACCCCGACATGAACGTTTCTCTGGCATGGCAGGAAACCTGCAAAAATCTCGCGCCCGCGCTTCAGGCGGCTTGCAGGCAGACCCCGGTTTCCGGCAGTCCCGCCGCGCTGCTTCGCCAACTGGAAGCCGCGCAGCCCGAATGGCCGTTTCAGTATCGCTTCAACCGGGGCGGCTGGTATCGTCTGGGCGGCGTGGTCGACGGCGATGGCAAACGGGTTTCCGATAATCTGGAACATTGGGCAGAGCGCGCGTTAAAAACCCATGACGGCGACCTGACCCTGCTCCTTGAGATGCTGGAAGACACCCCGCTGTACGCCACCCGTCTGACGGGCAGCACCCATTACCTGATTGCCCGCACCGGCGATGCCCCGGCGGATTTTCTGCAACTGGAAATCGAGGCATTGCAGGAAATGCGCGGGCATCGTCTGGGCGCAGGCGAACCCAATTCCCTGAACGAACTGATTGACCCGGTGGGCATCAAGCCTGACCTGCAAGCGTTCGGGCAAGCGGCCTATCATTTTCGCCGTCTGGCGCATATCGGCGCGTTGCTGACCCGTATGACCGCCCAGAGCACCGAACCGCCGCCCATTTTGCGCCTGCTCGCCGACTGGCAAGCCAGCAGCGCAGGGAACGCCTCAGACTTCAGCAATCACTGGCTGATTGCCCTGCGCGAATATCTGGATCGTTACCAGCAGACTCAATACCGCGCTCAACCCATCGCCATCGGTTCCGGCAAACCGCCCGCTTTTGAGCTGGTACAGGGGACAAACGGACTCAAACTCCAGTCCGCCCTGCACGCCTTCGATCACGAAACCGGCTATCCCTTCTCCTGGTTTTTCCACCTGCTGACTACCAGAGCCGTCCCGCACTGGGTGGCGCAAACTGTGGTTGAAGACGCCTTGAACGGCTTTGCCTATCTGCCGCAACGCGATGTGGAGGTCGTTCGCAACTGGCTGCATCGGCCTTATGTGGTGTAGATTTTCCGCACACAAAAGTTCAGCTTGCCCAGTCGATCACCATGAGGCCAAGTTTGCGAGTATGCTCGAATTCGCGCATATAACGAAGGAGAAACAGTCATGGCAACGACGCTTGATTATGTTGAATTTGTCTGCGGACAGATAGCGGGTACGGGCGCGGTTCGCTACAGGAAGATGTTCGGCGAGTACATGGTCTATGTGGATGACAAGCCGATTCTGCTCGTCTGCGACAACACCACATACGTCAAAATCCTGCCTTGCCTTGACGCGCTTATGGCGAACGCCGACAAGGGATTCCCCTATGATGGGGCAAAGGAGCATTACGCCCTCGACATCGACAATGCAGAGCTTGCGCGTGATGTCGTGTCGGCGCTCTTGCCAGTCACCCCGTTGCCGAAGCCAAGGAAGAAAAAAGCGTGCAGGCTGGGTTAGCCTTTATCAACCCAGCATTTGATGTGGCG
>JAITNI010000300.1 GCA_031290535.1 Zoogloeaceae bacterium | reverse complement strand
GAATGCGACAAAGCCCCTGTTTTTTGTCGGGGTAACGACAAAATGTTGGGCAGACCTGTCGGGTGCAGGGTTTTCAGCGTCTATCCAGATTGAGCATCCCCATGACGCCAGGCGCGGATTCTGGATGCGTTCCGGCTTGACCTGTCGCACCACAAACTCAAACGGCGTTTCAAACAGGCTGGCTTCGTTTTCTACTGCTGCAACAGCCCCTTGACCCACGCCTGTTGCCGCGCCTTGCGGCGTTCATCATTCAGGCGGGTGAGGAGGCGTTCTTTGGCTTCTGCAAAAGGGAGGGTCAGGGCGGGGTGGAGGGTTTCGCAGAAAATCAGGTGCAGGCCGATGGGGGATTCCAGCGGGGCGGAGATTTCGCCTTCGGCGAGCGCGAAGGCGGCGGGTTCGAGTTCCGGGTAGAGCTGGCCGGGTTTGACCGTGCCGAGGACGCCGTTTTCCAGCGCCGTCGGGCATTGCGAATGTTTGACGGCAGCGGCGGCGAAATCTTCGGCGGTTGAGAGGTGCTGGCGCAGGTCGTCCAGCAGGGCAAAGGCCGCCCGTTTTTGCGCGGCGTTGTCAAAGGTGATGAGAATATGGCGCAAGCGGCGCATTTCCGGGCGGGAGAAGGCTTCGGGATGCTGGTGGTAATAGATTTCCGCGTCGAGTTCGGAGACCGAAGGCATTTCTGCCGCCACCTGTTCCAGCACCGCTTCGATGACGAGATCACGGGTCAGCGCCGTTTTTAGCGTGGCTTCGTCCAGGCCGTTTTGGCGCATGTCGGCGAGGAATTCCTGACGATTCGGATAACGCTGCAAGATTTCCGCCAGCCGGGTCGCCTCTGTGGCTTCCGGCACGATGACGTTGGCGGCTTCGGCGCTTTTCAGGATGGACGTCTCAATGCGCGCCTGTCGCGCCACCATTTTATCCAGCCGCGCCGCTTCCGGGGCAAGGAGCGTTTGCGGCGGCTTTTTGAATACCTCCAGCGCCAGTTTCAGGCGTAGATAGGGGAGATGGGCGGCGGATTGCAACGGGGCATTCATGGTGTGGCGGGTTCGGTAGCGAGGCCGTCCAGCATGGTTTCGGGAATCAGCAGCACCCGACCGGGCAAGGCGTCAAAATGCACATGGTAGGCAAAACCGCCGGAGGGGTCAGGCACAACCCTGATGATCTCGCCAGCATCGCCCGGCTGTGCCAGCGTTTCGCCCGCAAGCTGCAACAGGGCGCGGCTTTGCACCTTGTCGCGGAACTCAAAACGGCTGGGCGACCAGTCTTCGTTGATGCCGATCAGTTCTTCTTCGCGGCAACCGATCAGGCGGTTTTCGGCGTAAAAATGTACGGAATAGATGATCTGATCCTGCAAGAAGGTGCCGATGTCGCGGATGACGCCAACGCTCCCGCGTCGCAGCAGCAGGTCGCCCATGTCCGCGCCGGGAAAGGTGCCATCATCGCGCACGTTGCGAATGACGCGCACTTCATCGTCGATGTGCCAGCGGGGCGCAAGACTCATGATGCGGTTTCCCAAAAACGCCGTTCGCAGAAGTCCGCAGAATCAGCGAAACACCTTGTCGAGTGACACGAAGGAGGACATGCCGCCTTCCGCCATCGGCACGTTCTGGAACACGGCGAAGACTTTTTCCGTGAGGGCGTCGGAGACGACAAAATCCTCATACGCCTGGGTAAGCCATTTTTTATAGATGGCGCACCGCGCCGCGTCGCCCTCTGGCATGGGGTTGGCGTGGCGGGCGAGGTAGTCGTGGAAGCGTTGCAGAATGTGCAAACGATTGACGTGCACCACCGCCGCCTCATAGGGCACGGTGAAATAATCGAGAAAATCCTCGGCGGAAACGAGGTCTTCCAGCGCCTCGTCCAGGCTCAGTGTGTCGGGTTCCATATGCGTTCCTCAAATTCGGGTGGGGACAGAAATTCCAGCAATTCGGTTTCTTCCGGCGGACGTTTGGCGGCAAGCACAAAGGCGCGCAGGGTGTGCAGCAACGCTTTCGCCGTCGCTTCGTCGAGCAGGACGCCCAGTTCGGCATACACCGCCAGCACGGCATGGTGGCCGGAATGTTTGCCGAGGACGATGCGATGCTGACGCCCGACTTCTTGCGGGTCAAAGCCCTGATAATTGCGCGGGTCTTTTAACAGACCATCGACATGAATCCCCGCCTCATGCGTAAACGCGCCATAGCCAACAATGCTTTTTTGCCAGGGCACGGGACGCCCCGAGGCGTGGGCGACGATGGCGGACAAGGCCGGAAAGTCGCGCAGATTTACCCCGGTTACGCCGCCGTAGAGTTTTTCCGCCCCGAGCACCACTTCTTCCAGCGCCGCGTTGCCCGCCCGTTCGCCCAGACCGTTGACCGTGGTATTGACGTGGGTCGCTCCGGCGCGAATGGCCGCGAGCGTGTTGGCCGTCGCCAGACCCAGATCGTCATGGGCGTGCATTTCGATGGCGAGGCCGGAAGAATGCACCGCGTTCACCAATTTTGTGATGATTTCATGGAGACCAAAGGGTTCCATGATGCCCAGGGTATCGGCATAGCGCAGCCGGGTTGCGCCCGCCCGTGCGGCGGTTTCGGCGAGGGCGAGCAGAAAA
>JAITNI010000101.1 GCA_031290535.1 Zoogloeaceae bacterium | reverse complement strand
CGCCCAAGTTTTCCCCTGACAAGGGAAGGTACAGAAGGGGGTTGAGAGGGGTTCAGATTGCACAGACCCATCCCCCTCAATCCCCCCTTGTCAGGGGGGAAGCCCCCTCTGGAACCGCTTGGCCTTGTGCAAATGAGTGACCAACCAAAAATGCTTGTGGTGGCAAGAATCAATGACGAAAAGATTCATGTGATTGCCCTGAGACTGTGCGCCGGTTCGCAAAAAATGCCAAAAACCCGGTTTACGGCCCCTGCTCTTTCAGTTCGTTCACAATGGGATAACGCGCTTCCGCTGGCAGGGCAATAGGAGTCCAATAGACGCTGCCGGTTTGGGTGCTGCCGCGTATCAGGGAGAGGGCGCCGTCGACTTCCTGATCGACGGGGGCTTGCCGCAATTCTTTGGCGACTTCGCGCAGCATTTGGGTGATTTTGGGGACGGCGGATTTCTTCAGATCATGGGTCAACAACGGCCAGGCGGAACGATCTGCGGTAAGGCGCGGCATTTTGCAGCGGTAGCGCACCCAGAGCAATTCCTCGGATTCCCCCGGCTCCGTGCCGGTGGCGGCGCAAATCGAGCGCCGGATGCCGGTTTCCCGCGCCGTGTAATAGGCGACAATATCCTTTTCCATTGCCGTTACCTGTTCATTGCCGCCACTTTGCCCTTCCAGATAGAAAAAATAATATTGCGCGCTTTGCGCCGGGTCGATGTCCAGCGTTTCCGTGTCGATGGGGTCTTCCACGCCTTCTCTCAGGAACGGCCTGAGGTAGGCGTTGAGCTGGCGGGCGCTCTTCAGATCATTGTTGACATAGGCTTTCAGATACAGATCGGCCACGGCTTCCGGCGTCAGTGTTTGCGCCCTGCCGGGGGCAATCCCCGCGACAAGCGCGACGCAAAAGAGCGTTCGGGTGAGCAAGCGTTGCATATGCAATTTCCTCTCAAAAAATCAGGCCATGAACGGGTGGCGGCGCAGGATGGTTTCTTCGCGTTCCGGGCCGGTGGAAATGATGTCAATCGGCGTCTGGCAGAGGGCTTCCAGACGGTTCAGATAGGCGCGGGCGTTGGCGGGCAGTGCTTCCCAATGCTTGACGCCAAAGGTGCTGTCGCGCCAGCCGGGCAGGGTCTCGAAAATGGGTTCGCAACGCGCCACTTCATCCGCGCCGATGGGGAGCAGGTCAATCGTCTGGCCGTCCAGCCGGTAGCCGATGCAGATGTTGAGCTGCTCCAGACCATCGAGCACATCCAGCTTGGTGATGCACAGACCCGTCAGCCCATTGATGCGGGCGGAGCGGCGCAGGAGGGCGGCGTCGAACCAGCCGCAACGCCGTTGCCGCCCCGTGACCGTGCCGAATTCGCGCCCCTTCTGGGACATTTGCTGGCCGGGGCTGCCCGCGACGCCGATGTCCAGTTCGGAAGGAAACGGGCCGCTGCCGACGCGGGTACAGTACGCCTTGGTGATGCCCAGAACATAATGCAGCAACGAGGGGCCGATGCCGACGCCCGCCGCCGCCTGTCCCGCCACGCAATTGCTGGAAGTGACAAAGGGGTAGGTGCCGTGGTCGATGTCCAGCAGCGAGCCTTGCGCGCCTTCAAAGAGCAGATTTTTCCCGGCCTGATGGAGGGCGTAGAGGGCGGCGGAAACATCCGTCACCATCGGCTTGATGCGTTCTCCCTGCGCCAGCGCCGCATCCAGCACGCGCTGGTAATCGACGCTTTCGGCATCCAGAAAGCGGGTGAGGACAAAGTTGTGATAGTCCAGCACTTCCTGCAATTTGTCGGCAAAGCGCTGCGGGTGAAACAGGTCATAGACCCGGAGGCCACGCCGTGCCACCTTGTCTTCATAGGCGGGGCCGATGCCCTTGCCGGTGGTGCCAATGCGGGTATCAGCATTTTTTTTGGCTTCACGCGCCTTGTCCAGCGCGGCGTGATACGGCAGAATCAGCGGACAGCCGGGGCTGATGTGCAGGCGGCTTTGCACCTCGATGCCGCCTTTTTCCAGCGCGTCGATTTCCATGAGCAGATGGCCGATGTCCAGCACCACGCCATTGCCGATGTAGCACTTGACCCCGGCGCGGACAATGCCGGAGGGCACAAGATTGAGCTTGTATTCCCGCTGCGCCGCGCCCTGCCCGACCACCAGCGTGTGCCCGGCGTTGTGCCCGCCCTGAAAGCGCACCACGCCAGCGGCGTTGTCGGTGAGCCAGTCTACCATCTTGCCTTTTCCCTCGTCGCCCCATTGGGTGCCAACGACTACCACGTTCTTGGCCATTGTCGTTCCTTTATGCGTTGATTGCCTGAAGAATCCAGTCTTGCCCGACGCGCGACAACTGGTGGTCACAGCGCGGGTCGGAAGAAAGCGTTTCGCCCGGTAAAAGCGTCACCACCACGACGCCTGCGGCGCGCAGGGCGGCGATTTTGGCGACCAGCGCCGCGTCCCCCGGCACATGCGGCGCGAGCACCGCGCCTTTTGGGGCGGAGGCGGGTAAAAGCCGCGCCAGTTCGCGCAAATCGAGCGAAAAACCAGTGGCCGGTCGCGCCCGCCCAAAACTTCTGCCCACGCCATCGTAGCGCCCGCCCAGCGCCACCGCCGCCGGATAGCCGGGACAATAGGCGGCGAACACCACGCCATTGTGATAGTGATAGCCGCGCAGATCAGAAAGGTCAACGGAAAGCGGCAGTTCCGGCAGCGCCTTGACCAGTTGGGTGAGCGCTTCCAGCGCCTGCCGGACTTCCGGCAAGTCCGGCAGGATATTCCGCGCGGTCTCCAGGATTTCGGGGCCGCCGTAGAGTTCGGTCAGGCGCAAAATGGCCGCGCCATAGGGGGCGGGCAGGGTGGCGCACAGGGGTTCCAGAGCGGGGGCGTCCTTGCCTTGCAGGAGGGCAAACAGCGTCTCGCCCGTCTCCGCATCCACGCCAGCGGCTTGCGTCAGGGCGCGGAACAGGCCAACATGGCTCAAATCCACCCGATAGGCGGGGAGTTGGGCAATGGAGAGGGCATCGGCGGCCAGACGCAGGATTTCCAGATCGGCGGCAATGCCCGCGTAGCCGTAGAGTTCCGCGCCAATCTGAATCGGTTCACGGCTGGACGCCAGACTGGCGGGCAGGGCGTGCAGGACGCTGCCGCAATAGCAGAGCCGGGTGACGCCGGGGCGGTTCAACAGATGCGCGTCAATGCGGGCAACCTGCGGCGTCATGTCGGCCCGCACGCCCAGTGTGCGGCCAGAAAGCTGGTCGGCGAGCTTGCAGGTTCGCAAATCCAGATCCTGCCCCGCGCCGGTGAGGAGC
>JAITNI010000113.1 GCA_031290535.1 Zoogloeaceae bacterium | reverse complement strand
CAGCAAGCGTTTTTCAAAGTCATGGGAGATGTTGCGGCATACGCTTGATCTTTTCTTCTACTACAAGAGAAAAAGATTGGAACACTTTGCAATGGCAATATGAAATTTACACTCCCCCTGACAAGGGGGATTGAGGGGGGGGTGGGGGCGTTCAGATTGCCACCGCTGAAAACCCTTCCCGGCCTCCCCAACCCCCCTGTACCTCCCTTTGTGTGCGGCTTCGCCGCATTCTGCTAAAGCGGAGCCCGCCTGCGGCTGTCCTCTCGCCTGCGGCTTGGTCAGGGGAGGATGATTTGCTGCGCGTAGTGCAGGAAATCTGGAACTTCATGCAATTGCCCTATGAGCCGACACAGGTCAATCGCATGAAGGTACGGCGCTTGCCGTTCCTTCTCCACTTGTGGGAGAAGGTGGGCGTACAGTTGGCAAATTCGCCGGAGGAGGGGCAGCGGTTCCGCTGGAAAAGTACCTGGCAATGGTATTATGGAGTGCGGCGGCTTGCCGCCGCTTTCCAAAACGGGAGCAGAAGCGCTCCCGCATGCCACAAGACAGCGTTGCAGAAGTTTCTGAACGGCCTCCCCTCATCCGTCCCTGTTGGGGCATCTTCTCCCTCAAGAGGAGAAGGGACTGCCAGGTTGATTCTTTATGGGGGACGACAAAAAAACGGGCCTCGGATGAGGCCCGTTCTGGTTTGCGGCGCAGTGCGACTTACTGGTAGTGCAGGCCGCCGTTGATGTTGAGCGTCGCGCCGGTGGTGAAACCGGACAGCTCATCGGCCAGGAAAACAACCGCGAAGCCGATTTCTTCGGGCTTGGCGAGGCGCTTGACCGGGACGGAATCAATGATGCCTTGCAGGATTTCCGGCTTGATGGCCGTCACCATCTTGGTGGCGACATAGCCGGGGGCGATGGCGTTGATGGTGACGCCCTTGGCGGCGAGTTCCTGCGCCAGCGCCTTGGTGAAGCCGATCACGCCCGCCTTGGCAGCGGAGTAGTTGGTCTGACCCGCCTGACCCTTGACGCCATTGACGGAAGAAATGTTGATGATGCGCCCCCAGCCCCGTTCGGCCATCTTGGCGGAAACCTGCTTGGTGACGTTGAACAGGCTGGAGAGGTTGGTGTTGATGACCGCATCCCATTGTGCGCGTTCCATGCCCTTGAACATCTTGTCGCGGGTGATGCCGGCGTTGTTGACCAGAATGTCGATTTCACCGGCTTTTTGCACGGCTTCGGCGACCAGCTTTTCAACCGAGGCCAGATCGGCCACGTCGCCTGCGACCGGGATGAAATCCTTGAAACCGGCGGCTTCCTGTTCCTTCAGCCAGGCTTCCTTGTTGTCGAATTCCGGGTGATAAGCAACGACGACTTTATGACCGGCCTTGGCCAGAGCCTGACTGATGGCGGTACCAAGACCGCCCATGGCGCCAGTGACGAGAGCTACACGTTGTGTCATGAATCTTCCTTCCCTTGTGATGATGTTGCAGCAACAAAATTAACAGAAACCGCGCCGTCTCCGAAAGGATCCGGCGCGTGTTTCTGTTGACGAAAAACCGTATTCTAACCCTTTGCCCGAATTCAGACCGCTCTTTCCTTCACATAGCGTCCGGGCGCGGGTTCGATGGGCTTGTATTTGGCGTTTCCCAGCGTTTTGGGCGCGGCCTGCTCGCCAGCGGCGTACTTCTGAATCCAGGCGGCCCAGTCTTTCCACCAACTGCCGGGATGTTCCTCGGCGGCGGCGAGCCAGGAGTCCGAGTCGGCCTTCAGGTCGTCGTTTTGCCAGAAACTGCGCCGGTTTTTGGCCGCCGGGTTGATGACACCCGCAATATGGCCGGACGCGCCGAGCACAAAACGGACGTCGCCGGACAAAAGCCGGGTGCTTTGGTAGGCCGTGTGCCAGGGGACAATATGATCCTCGCGCGCGGCGAACAGGTAGGCGGGCATGTCGAGCTTGCCCAGATCGACCTTGACGTCGCACATTTTCAGCTTGCCGGGAATTCTGAGGCTGTTGTCGTGATACATGTTTCGCATGTACCAGCAGGCAAACGGGCCAGGCAGGCCGGTGGAGTCGGAATTCCAGTACAACAGGTCAAAGGCTTGTGGTTTCTGGCCCTTGAGATAGTTATTGATGACGTAATTCCAGATCAGGTCATTGGGGCGCAGCATCGAAAAGGTGCTTTGCAGTTCCTGCGCCTTGAGGAGACCGCCCTTGCCGATGCTGGCTTCCCGCGCCGCCAGCGACCGCTCGTCGATGAAGAGGCCGATTTCACCGGTATCAGAAAAATCCAGGAACGTGGTGAGCAGGGTGAGCGAAGCCGCCGGTTTTTCGCCGCGCCCGGCCAGCACGGCCAGCGCGGAAGACAACATCGTGCCGCCGACGCAAAAACCCACCGCGTTGATTTCCTTTTGCCGGGTAATTTCCTGTACGACGGGGATGGCGGTCAGCGGGCCTTGTTCCAGATAATCGTCCCAGCCCAGCTTGCTGTGTTTCTCTTCGGGGTTGCGCCAGGAAACCAGGAACACCGTGTGCCCCTGTTCCACCATGAAGCGCACGAGGGAATTTTCCGGCTGCAAATCCATGATGTAAAACTTGTTGATGCAGGGCGGCACGATGAGCAGGGGACGTTTGGCCACTTTGGCGGTCAGGGGCTTGTACTGGATGAGCTGGATAAGCTCGTTTTCGTAAATCACCGCGCCTTCAGTGACGGCGAGGTTCTTGCCAACCTCGAACACCGTCTCGTCGGTCATGGAAATCCGCCCCAGTTGCAGATCCGCCAGCAGGTTGTTGATGCCGTTGGTGATGCTTTTGCCGCTGGTTTCCAGCGCCGTGCGGATGAATTCCGGGTTGGTGGCGGCAAAATTGGCGGGCGACAGGGCGTCAATATATTGACCGGCGATAAAGCGCAGTTTTTCGCGCGAACGCTTGTCTTCCACCCGCATTTTTTTCGTGAGCGATTTCAAAAAGCGCACATTGAGCAGATAGTTCTGGCGGATGTAATCAAAAACAGGGCTGTCATGCCATTCCGGCGCGTTGAAGCGCCGGTCGCCCGGCTCCGCGTCGATGGTGAACGCGGTTTCCTTGCCCTGGCTTTTGTCGAGCATGGCCTGCCAGAGCCGGGCCTGCTGGGCTGAAAACTCCTTTTGCATAGCCTGGAAATCTTCCGGCAGGGGCAGTTTCACCTGCGGCGGCGTCATGCCCAGCCCCATCTGGGGCATTTGCTGGATGAACGCCATGAAATCCTTGCTGACGGATTGACCGGCCTGTTGAAAAAACTGCTGGAACATGAACATCGGATGGGCGGCAGCACCCCCATCACTTCCTTGCGCCTGAGACATGGAGAACTCCTTGTAAGCGAAACGGCACGAAACTCACATCGTTCTGGATTCTCCATGTCCATCCCGCCGCTGTCAATGAACGCCTGCGTTTTTACCCATTTTGGAAGCATGGTCGGCCAGCGATCCGTCAAACAGCAAGAACAGGGATGGATGAGAGACCCGAGGGGCTATAATACCTCTTTTTGACACGGATTTCGCATCATGGAAGCAGAACAGCTCAACAGCATCGGCCATACCCTTGACGACCTCGCGGCGCGCGCCGCGCAACTGCGGAGGTATCTTTGACTACGATCAAAAGCATGAACGCCTGATCGTCGTCAATCTGGAACTGGAAGACCCGAAAGTCTGGGACGACCCCAAACGCGCCCAGGAACTCGGGCGCGAAAAGCGCACCCTGGAAGACATCGTGCTGGTGTTGCAGCACATCGGTCAGGGCTTGCAGGATGCCCGCGAACTCTACGACATGGCGCGGGCGGAAAATGACGATGACACCCT
>JAITNI010000103.1 GCA_031290535.1 Zoogloeaceae bacterium | reverse complement strand
CTGTACCTCCGGCTCGCTGGAACCCTCGCACGTCATGCGGGCGATGGGCATCCCCTACACCGCCGCGCACGGCACCATCCGCTTTTCGCTTTCCCGCGACACCACCGAGGCGGAAATCGACCGGGTGATCGAAGTCACGCCGCCGATCATCGCCCAACTCCGCAAACTCTCGCCCTACTGGAGCGGCAACACCAATGCTCCGCAAACCAATCCGCAGGAGGCGTTTGCACCGGCGTATGCATGATTTTTGCCTTGGGAAAGAAACTCTGCACAAGGCCATTCGCCCTGAAGCTCTGTCGAAGGGCATTTCCCCGTAAAAACAAGGGCAACGACTGCCTCAGCCCGAACGGGTGGAACTTGTGCAGAGTGCCCCTTGATTCAGACGACATCTCCGCTTGCGAGGAGATGTGTTTTTTTTGGGTGGTGAGCCTGTTGATTATGGGCGCAGTGTCATCAACATTTCAGGGCTGCCGCGCAGCAGCAAGGCGGGCATTGGCCTTTGCCCAGGATTGGCAAACGTCAAAAGTGGACTGGGCGATGCCGGGGAGTTCCAGATACCCGGCGGGCAGGCGCTCTTCCACCAGATCGTGCAATTGCGCGGCCCATTCGGAAGCGATGCGTTTTCGTTTCTTCACTTCCTTGTCCAGCGCATTCAGTTCTTCTTCAGTCATGACTCGCGCCTCTTACAATCCAGCCACTTCCGGGTAGGTGCCGATACGTTCCAGCGCCACGGCAAGCTGCTTGTCGGCCTCGTCCTTCATTTTGGAGAGGCTGGCAAAGCCGAAGCGATGCACGTCGCGCAAGGTCTTGTCAATCACCACCAGTTTGCCGACGGTAATCAGGGCGCGGCCAAAGCCTTCGTGGGTCAGATGCACCAGCGGCACGGCCAATCAGCTTGCATTCCTTTTCAATCAGCACGGAAATGGCGTTGTAGAGACATTTCACATGAGAAATGGTTTCTTCGTCCGGGGCGCCGACCAAGGGGATTTCGGCTTTCTTTTCCTTGGTCAGCACAAAGGGGTCAAGGATTTTTTCGGCAGACCAGCCGTTGTAAATGCCATAAGTATCAACGGCGCGCATCTGGCGCACCATTTCGCGGATGAAGTCGGCTTCAAAAATGGGGTTGGTTTCAGTGCTCATGGCGAGACTCCGTGTCGGAAAAGGGAAGGATGGCAAGGGAACAAAACGCGGGACGGTGGGCAACAGCAAATCGCGTCGCGCCCTGCGCCAGCAGGAAAAAGACGAGCGCCCCAAAAGCGGCGAGGCTGTCCCCGTCCAAAAAATGCCCAAAAGCCGCGCCCAACAGCAAGGCGAAACTGGGCCAGACGTAGCCCAACAGCGCCAGACGGGGCAGGCCGCTTTGGGGCGCGAGGAGGCGCACAGAATCGCCCGCCTGCAATCCGGGCGGGGCATTCACTTCCAGCACGGCGGCATCGCGCCAGCGCGTCAGACGGCCAATGCCGCAGGCGCTGCCGTGGGCGCAACCGCCGTCCGCCTGTTTCTCCAGTTGCACGGTGGCCTTGCCGTTGTGGACGGTCATTACCGTGGCGTGGACGATGGATTCCGATTCTGTTTGCATTCTGCCTCCCAACCTTCCGCGTCCATCGCGGCGAAGCGGTCGGGGGCGGCGGCTCTGGCTTTGGTCGCCAGCGCCCGCTCAATCCAGGGTACGCCACCTTCGCGCAGGGCAGCGTGGATGTCCCGCAATAGATCGTCAATGGCATCCGACGCCTCAACCCGGATCGGCTGCACGCCCTGCGCCAGTAACTGTTTGATGGCGGAAGCGCCAATGGCGCGCACAAACACCGCGTCGCATCCGGCGAGAAAATCCACCTTGTCGATCAGTTTGTTTTCGTTGCCGTCCATCGCTTCCTCAGGAAATTCGCCGACGCCGCAGAAGGTCGCTCCAGCGGGGGCGACGTCGTAGAGTTAAAAAAGTCGTTGCCGAGCCAAAATGCAGATTGACCCGGGTACGATTGTCGGAAGCAAAGGCAATTTTGAGCATGGTGTCTGCTACTCCGTCAGCATGAATAGGATGAATGAGTCGCAACCGCCATCCCTTGGGGGTTGCCGGAACGTTCGCGTCCAAAGACAGGCTGGATTGCAAGGAATTGATCGAAAGCGGGTTGAAAGGCGCGACCATGATTTTGTGGTTTTTTGCTGGAAGATGTAATTACCCAAGCAAAAGCCGAGCCAAGACTTAAGTTATTGTTTTATATTGATTTATTGTGATTTATTGCGGATGCGATTTGTCGCAAATGCGACAATAGGGGGCGGTTGCTCCCCAACCAGAGTTTCCCGCCTCAATCGTCTGGCAAAAAATCGGCGCTGGCTTTCAGTTGTCGAAAAACAGGAGATCAGGATAATGAAAACATGTGTTCCAAAACTGCCGGACACGGACAGACCGGGAGCCAAGACCTGGAAGGAATTTTTCGAGTTGCTGCATACGCTTTCGGCATCCGACGAAGCGGAAAATGACTTCATGTCCGAACGCCCGGATGTCATTCAACCCAGCTTCCCATTACGCCACATCAAATGTTGGGTTGATAAAGGCTAACCCAGCCTACGCGCTTTTTTCTTCCTTGACTTCGGTAACGGGGTGACTGGCAAGAGCGCCGACACGACGTCACGCGCAAGCTCTGCATTGTCGATGTCGAGGATGGAATGCTCCTTTGCCCCGTCGTAGGGGAATCCCTTGTCGGCGTTCGCCATCAGCGCGTCGAGGCAAGGCAGGATTTTGACGTATGTGGTGTTGTCGCAGACGGGCAGAACCGGCTTGTCATCCACATAAACCATGTACTCGCCGAACATCTTCCTGTAGCGAACCGCGCCCGTCCCCTCTATCTGCCCGCAGACAAATTCAACATAATCAAGCGTCGTTGCCATGACTGTTTCTCCTCCACTATTATGCGTGAATTCGAGCGTACCCGCAAATTTGGCCTCACGGTGGTGTCACGAGTTTTCAATCTGTCCGGTGTAGTAGCACAGAAGTTGTCCGGTTGTCATAGAGTCCCCGAGGAGGTGTTCTATGAGACGGACAGAGGTGTTACAGGAGGTACGGAAGATGAGATTTCAGGAAGCCTACGAGGGCTGGAATGAAGGTCGGTTGAGTCAGGCGGAAGCGGGCTTGCTGC
>JAITNI010000038.1 GCA_031290535.1 Zoogloeaceae bacterium | reverse complement strand
CGCCACCCTGCCGGAAGCCGTGTTGCAGCAGGCGCAGGCGGAATTGCTCGACTGGCACGGCATTGGCGCGAGCATCATGGAAATCAGCCATCGCGGCAAGCATTTTACGGAAGTCATCGCAGCCGCCGAAGCCGACCTGCGCGAACTGCTGGCGATTCCGAATCACTACAAAGTGCTGTTCTTGCAGGGCGGCGCGACCCTGCAATTTTCGCAAATCCCGATGAATTTATTGGCGGGACGTTCTGCCGATTACGTGATTACCGGGTCATGGTCGAAGAAAGCCTATGAGGTGGCGGGAAAAATCGGCAAAGTGCGGCTGGCGGTAGACGCGGCTTCCGGCCTGCCGGATGTTTCAAAACTCGAAACAAACGCCCCGGATACGGGCAATAGCGGTACTTTCGACGACACCGCCGCCTATCTGCACCTCTGCACCAACGAAACTATCCACGGCGTCGAAATTTTTGAGGTCGAGCAGGCGCTGCACCGACTCGCGCCGCCCGCCGTCCCCCTCGTCGCCGACATGAGTTCGCACATCCTCTCCCGCCCCATCGACGTCAGCCGCTACGGCCTGATTTACGCCGGGGCGCAAAAAAACATCGGCCCCTCCGGGATGACCCTCGTCATCATCCGCGAAGACCTGCTCGGCCACACCCCCGCCAACGTCCCGGCGCTCCTGGATTACCAGGTGCAGGCGGACAACGATTCCATGCTCAACACCCCCACCACCTTCTCCATCTACATGGCCAGGCTGGTCTTCAAATGGCTGAAAGCGCAGGGGGGCTTGAGCGCGATAGAAACCATCAACAAGGAAAAGTCCGCGTTGGTTTACGCCGCCATTGACGGTAGTGGCGGCTTTTACAAAAACAGTGTGGATAAACATTGCCGCTCGCGCATGAACGTCCCCTTCAACCTCCCCACGCCAGAACTGGAAACGCAATTCTGGCAGGAAGCCGACCGCGCCGGATTCATGGGTCTGAAAGGCCACAAATCCGTCGGCGGCATCCGCGCCTCCCTCTACAACGCCCTGCCGTTGCAAGGCGCACAGGCGCTGGTGGACTTCATGAACGATTTTGCCTTTCGGCACAATAAGGCTGGGTTGATAAGGTCAACCCAGCCTACGCGCTAACTTTGGAGAAACACCGTGCGTCCATTCATCACAGCATTTCCCGATAAATGTCTCATCATAAAAACCAAAGCGAGCACTGTTTCTCAGCGTGGTTCTACGTATGAAGCAGTACGTAAGTGGTGGGTGATAGGAGAGAAACGGAATGAGGCAGAATACGTGCTTGGCGTAGTGGACAATGTGGTTCGTGCTGTGTACTACCCTCCTAAATGGAGAAAGGAAGAGGTGCCACCGGAGGCGTTTATACCTGTTGACGGCGAACCTCGATATGGTGTACGACGCTGGGCGTTTGAAGGGGATGAGGTTGCGGACGAAGCAGTCAAGCAACGCTATCTAAATCGGCGAATTCCAACCGAATTCACTGGACAACCCCCGGTGCGGTACACATGGTAAGCCACAGCAGTAGGCTGACCTACTGCGTAACCTTTCCCCTTTAATATTATGGTCAGTGCGGTAGGCTGGGTTGGCTTCATCAACCCAGCTTCCCTTTGTATCACGTCAAATGCTGGGTTGATAAGGCCAACCCAGCCTACGCGCCATTGTCCGCATCTCTTGCTGTTTCCAATTCGCCCCAAAATTGCCTACAATGGCGCTCTCTCAACCCTGCCCGCCTCTTTTCATGTCCATTTCGCAAAACAATCCCCCGACCGGGCAGGACGCCCTGCATACCGAACTGGCAAGTGTGCGGCAACACATCGACGCCCTTGACGCGCAACTGCTGGAACTCCTCAACCGTCGCGCCCGCTGCGCGCAGGAGGTCGGCGAGATCAAGACCCGTCACAATCAGGAAGCAGGCGAGGCGGGTGAGGCCAGCCCCATTTACCGTCCCGAACGCGAGGCGCAGGTCTTGCGCCGCTTGCAGGCGCTGAACGCTGGGCCGCTCGCGGATGAGAGTGTCACGCTCCTGTTCCGCGAAATCATGTCCGCCTGCCTGTCGCTGGAAAATCCATTGTCCGTGACGTTTCTGGGGCCGTGGGGGACGTTCTCCGAATCCGCCGCCGTCAAGCAGTTCGGCCATGCGGCGCGGCTTCTTCCCTGCGCTTCCATCGACGAAGTGTTCCGCGAAGTGGAAGCCGGACACGCCGAATACGCCGTCGCGCCGCTGGAAAATTCCACCGAAGGCGCGGTGGGGCGCACCCTGGATTTGCTCCTGACCACCTCGCTCAAAATCTGCGGCGAAGTCGTCGTTCGCATCCACCAGAACCTGCTCACCCGCGCCGCCGACCTGAAAAACATCACCCGCATCTACTCGCACGCCCAGTCGCTTGCCCAGTGCCACGAATGGCTGAACCGGATGCTCCCCGGCGTCGAGCGTGTCGCCGTTGCCAGTAACGCGCTGGCCGTGCAGATGGCCCGCGAAGAACCCGCTGCCGCCGCCATCGCGGGCTGTTCGGCGGGCGAGCGCTACCAACTGACCCCGCTCCACACCAACATCGAGGACGAACCCAACAACACCACGCGCTTCGTGGTCTTGGGTCAGCACGACGCCGGAATTTCCGGCAAGGACAAAACCTCGCTCATCATGTCCGCCCCCAACCTCTCCGGCTCCCTGCACGACCTCCTGCAACCCTTTTCCAGCGCCAACGTCTCCCTGACCCGCCTCGAATCCCGCCCGGCGCGGCAGGGTTTGCTGTGGGAATACGTCTACTACGTCGACATCGAAGGCCACCGCCAATCCCCCGAAGTCGCCACCGCGCTGGAAGACCTGGCCAAACGGGCGGCATATCTGAAAGTGCTGGGGTCTTATCCGATGGCGGTGTATTAGCAATTTTTCCTTCTCCCCTTGTGGGAGAGTGTGCCCAGAAGGACAAGGAATCAATGACAAGGAGAGTCATGCAATTGCCATGATTCCGTCGTGCTGCCGGTACGGTTCCGGCGGGGCGGATGATAGAATTCGCCCTCGGATTTTCAAAACAGGAGTAGGTGAAATGAAAAGTTTTTCGTATTGATGTTATTGCTCGCCTTTTCCCCCGCTACGTGGGCAGATCAGGCTTTTTGTGTCAGCGACAAGGAAGCAGAAGCTGCCCGACGGGTTTTGCAGGCGCAACGCGAAATCAGGCATTTTTGCGAACCCTGCGGAGACACAGAACCCAAAACGGAAGTCATTGCAACGGTCAGGATTGTTCACGACTGCGGGACGGAAGTCCATGTAAACGGAGAGGGCATTGACCTGGCTTATGTTTATGTTCTGGAGAACGGGGAATGGGTCAATCTCGCCTTGAAACTTTCCATTGCGAATGTTGATGGGGTGTCACGGGTGTTGGCGAAATGAGTTGCTGAACACGCTGGAACCCCCTGAAGTTTCCTGATGTTTCCAAACAGTCCCCAAATTGCCTACAATGGCGCTTCTCTCACCCCAGACCCGCCTCTTCCCATGTCCATGCCGCAAAACACCCCCGCGCAACAATCCCTCTCCTACATTCGCGCCATCGCGGCCTATCAGCCCGGTAAGCCGATTACCGAACTGGCGCGTGAGCTGGGGTTGCCCGTTGAGCGCATCGTCAAGCTCGCCTCCAATGAAAATCCGCTGGGCATGAGTCCCAGGGGCAAGGCCGCTGCCGAGGCCGCGCTGGCGGGGGGGGAGCGCTATCCTGACCCCTTTGACCTCATCCAGAAACTTGCCGCCCGTCATGGCGTGGCGGCCAGCCAGATTGTGCTTGGCAACGGCTCCAACGATGTGCTTGACCTCATCGCCCGCGTGTTTTTAGATAGCGGACGTTCCGCCATCGCGTCGCAATATGCTTTTGCGGTGTATCCGATTGCCACCCTCTCCGTCGGCGGCGACCTGCTCACCGTGCCGGCGCGGCAGTTCGGGCATGATCTGGACGCCATGCGTGATGCCATTCGGCCCGATACCCGCGTGATCTGGATTGCCAATCCCAATAATCCCACTGGCACGTTTTTATCCGCCAGCGCCCTGCGCGACTTTTTGGCACGGGTGCCGGAGAATGTCATCGTCGTGCTGGACGAAGCCTATACCGAATACCTCGCCCCTGCCGATCAGTACGACGCTGTGGGCTGGATCGCCGAATTTCCGAACCTGATTGTCAGCCGCACCTTCTCCAAAATCTACGGCATGGCCGGGCTGCGTCTGGGCTACGGCATCGCCGCCGCGCCGGTGGCCGACCTCCTGAACCGCGTCCGCCAGCCCTTCAACTGCAACAATCTGGCGCTCGCCGCCGCCGAGGCCGCGCTGGACGACGCCGATTTTTTACATAGAAGTTTCGCCGCCAACCGCGACGGCATGACCACCCTTGTCACCGCCTTAAAAGCGCTGGGGCTGGAGATCATCCCGTCCTCCGGCAATTTTTTGACCTTCAAGGCTGGGGCGGATGCCTCCCGCACGGCGGCGGTCAATCAGGCGCTGCTGCGTCAGGGCGTGATCGTGCGCCCGCTGGTCGGCTACCAGATGCCGGAATGGCTGCGTGTGACCATCGGCACAGCGGCGGAAAACGAGCGGTTTTTGGCGGCGCTGAAAGTGGTGTTGGGGTAACGGACTCAAGAGAAAAATCATGTACGCCCCCATCCCGCTTGATGCCATTTACGACAAAATCATCCGCATGGAAACCGAATTGCGGGGAGACCTGTGGAATTTCTGGCAGATGATTAAAATCGCCCCGGAAAAATGGGAGGAGACAAGCTATGGGAAAAACATCGGCGGTTTCTGGGTCGTCGCCCTCTGTGGGAAACGGGCCATCTGGTATAACGATTTTGAATATGGCTTCAATATTTCTGCTTACAGAAGCTACGGAAAAATCGGGGAGTATTTCTGCAATCAGGATGAACTGGTCGAGAGCATTACCCGCCTTTTCGACCTGATAAAGTTTGGCGGCGAAATCATCGGACAGGCAGGTGCGCCACAAGCCGGAGAATTCAAAGGCAGGATAAAATCCTGTTCCTGCAACGTAAGGGAAGCATGATGCGGACAACGCAACAATCGGGCAGCTTGCCCCCCGAATTCCCCAAAATCCTCATCTATGGCGTTGGCCTCATTGGCGGTTCTTTTTCCCTGGCTCTGAAGGCGGCGGGCGCGGTGGGGGAGGTGGTGGGGTTTGGGCGGCGGCCTGCGAGTCTGGCAGCGGCGGTGGCATTGGGCGTGATCGACCGGGCGGGGGTGAATCCCGCGCATGATCTGGCCGATGCCGATCTGGTGCTGGTCGCCGCGCCGGTCGGGCAGATGCCCACCATTTTTGCCCAGATCGCGCCCTGGCTTGGCCCCAATACGGTGCTCACCGATGGCGGCAGCACCAAGGGCGGGGTGATTGCGGCGGCCTACGCGGCGCTGGGCGACAAGATTGGGCAGTTTGTCCCCGCCCACCCCATCGCCGGAGCGGAAAACAGCGGCGCGGCGGCTTCCCGCTGTGACCTGTATCAAGGCCGCAAGGTGGTCGTCACCCCTTTGCCGGAAAACACCGACGCGGTGCTGGATCGCGTCAAACGCGCCTGGGCCTTGTGTGGGGCGCAGATTTGCGAACTGACGCCGGAACAGCATGACCGGGTCTTCGCCGCCGTCAGCCACCTGCCGCACTTGCTGGCTTTCGCACTGGTGCGCGACCTGGCCGAACGTCCCGACGCCGAATGCTTTTTCGATTTCGCCGCCTCCGGTTTCCGTGATTTCACCCGCATTGCCGCCAGCCACCCGGAAATGTGGCGCGACATCTGCCTCGCCAACCGTCCCGCCCTGCTGCGCGAAATCGAAACCTACCAGAGCCAGTTGCGCGACTTTCAGGC
>JAITNI010000021.1 GCA_031290535.1 Zoogloeaceae bacterium | reverse complement strand
AACAAGGCCAAGCGGTTCCAGAGGGGGCTTTTCCCCTGACAAGGAGTGACTTTGAGGGGGCGTTCAGATTGTAGTCGCCGCAAACCCCTTCTGCACCTCCCCTTGTGTGCGGCTTCGCCGCATTCTGCTTCGCAGAACCCGCCTTCGGCTTGGTCAGGGGAGGATCATTTGCTGCGCTACGCGCAGGATTTGGACGTTCATGCTATTGTTCTGTGTTTGAGGGCGAGGAAGGTTTTCAATCGACCAGAAGACCGGGAGATGCCCCACCTTCAATCCAGTGCCGAATATTTTTCTCGCCGCCCATAGCTTTTCCCGACCGGGTATTTTGTGGCGTTTTTAATGAGTTTTTGCCGCAGAGCCGCGCCGAGGTCGATGTGGGCGCGGTCGGCGAGCAGGAGCAGGTAGGCGAATACGTCGGCGCATTCGTCGGCCAGGGCTTCCCGGCCTTCTTGGGTGGCGGGCAGGGTTTCGACTTCGGCGTCGCTTTTCCATTGCGCCAGTTCCAGAATTTCGCCTGCTTCCAGACAGAGGGAGACCATCAGATGTTTCAGCCCGTGGAACTGCGCCCAATCGCGCTCATCCCGAAACGCCAGCACGGCGCGGGTCAGGTCTTCCAGATTTTCAGACATTGTTTTTCTCCGTTTTTCCTGCTTGCAAGCGGACATTATGAAGCATGAAGCAGAAAAATTATTCCCCCTTGCGCGTCCAGCTTACAGTGTGTTGATTGTCTGTTGACTGTTGCCGTTCCTTCTCCTGCATCATGCTATCCAAGGTATCATCCCTTACTTCCAACCGCCCATCCTCTCCCCATGTCTATCCCTTCCGTTTTTTCCACCCTCGCCCCCCAACCCGTCTGGCAGCACTTCGCCACCCTTTGCGCCATTCCCCGCCCCTCCAAGCACGAAGCCGCGCTGGTCGCGCATTTGCGGGATTGGGCGACCCGCCGGGGGATTGCTGCGCGGGTGGATTCGGCGGGCAATCTCATTTTGCAAAAGCCCGCCACGCCCGGGCAGGAGGGTGCGCCGGGGGTGGTGTTGCAGGGACATCTGGATATGGTTTGTCAGCAGGAGACCGGGCACGGGCACGATTTTTTGCGCGATCCCATTACGCCGGAACTGGAAGACGGCTGGCTCATTGCGCGGCATACCACGCTGGGAGCGGACAATGGCATCGGCGTGGCGCTGGCGCTCGCGGCGCTGGAAGACGCTACGCTCATTCACGGCCCGCTGGAAGTGCTGCTGACCGTGGATGAGGAAGCGGGCATGAGCGGCGCGCATCGCCTCGCGCCCGGCAGCTTGCGGGGGCGGTATCTGCTCAATCTGGATACCGAGGCATGGGGAAAATTCTATCTGGGCTGCGCGGGCGGCGTGACGGTCGCGGCCACCTGGCCGGTGACCAGCGAGGCAGCGCCCGCCCACTGGCAGGGGGCGCGGCTGACCCTCGACGGTCTGCCCGGCGGCCATTCCGGCATCGACATCCATCGCCCCCACGCTCATGCTATCCGGGATTTGCAACAGGTGTTGCGGGATGCGGCCTCCGAGGTGGATTTTGCGCTCGCCCGTCTGGAAGGCGGCACGGCGATCAACGCCCTGCCGCGCTTTGCCGAAGCGCATCTCGCCCTGCCGCTGGAAAATTTCGCGGCGCTGAAGCAGTGGGTGGCGCAGGCGGACGCGAGACTGAAAAACACCTGGGGCGACGTCGCGCCGCAGCTTGGCCTCCGCCTTGAGGCCGCGCCGCTGCCGGAGCGAGTCATTGCCGACGCGAGCTGGCGGGATTCCATTTCCGCCATGTTGTATCCGATGCCCTACGGTGTCGCGGCCATGAGTGCGGATTTCCCGGCGTGGTGGAAACCTCCAACAACATCGCGCCCCTGAGCCTGACGCCGGAAGGCGGCGCGGCCTCGTTTTTCGTGCGCTCGTTAAAGACCGCCGAACGGGACGCGCTGGCGCAGGTTATCGCCAGACGCATTGAGGCCAAACTGGGCGGCAAGGCGGTCATCGAAGGCGCTTGCCCGCCTTGGACGCCGCGCCCGGATTCGACGCTGCTGGCGCGTTGCGAAGCGGTGTATCAGGCGGAGTTTGGGGTCGCGCCAGAGCGCGAAGTCATCCACGCCGGACTGGAATGCGGCCTGTTCGCCGAAAGCCATCCACATCTCGACCTGCTCTCCTTCGGCCCCGACATCCGCAACGCCCACGCCCCCGGCGAACGGGTGAACGTGGCCTCGGTGGAACGCTGCTGGCGCTTGCTGAGGCGGATATTGGTGGATTTGGCATCGATAAAAGGAGAATGAGATGAAAAAAATTTTCGCCTGGGCGCTGAGCTTTTTTTTGGCAACAGCAATCGCCCACGCGCAGCAAAGCCTGGAAATCATTGCGCTTCAGCATCGTCCGGTGGAGGAAGTGTTGCCGGTGCTGCGTCCCCTGCTGGAAGCGGGCGGGAGCCTTTCCGGGATGAACGGGCAGTTGTTTCTGCGCGCTTCCCCCGGCAACCGTGCGGAAATCCGGCGGGCGCTGGCGGCGCTGGATGTCCCGGCGCGGCGGCTGTTGATTCGGGTCGCCACCCGCATGACGGACGAGATGCGTCAACAGGGCGGCGAATTCTCCGGCAGCCTCGGCAATTCGCAGGCGCGGGTGATAGTGGGCAATGGCGCAAACAGTGGGCAAGGCAACCGGGCGGAAGTCCGGGTCTATGACGCCAGCAGCGCCCGCGCCAACGACGTCATAGAGACGGTGCAAACCGTGGATGGCGGACGGGCCTTCATTCAGGCCGGGGTGTCCGTGCCCGTTCCTGTGCAACAAACGGTCTACGGCCCGCGTGGCGCGGTGACGACACAGAGCACCGATTATCGGGACATCAGCCGGGGCTTTTACGCCGAACCGCACGTTACTGGCGAGCGGGTGACGATCAGTATTTACCAGCAAGCCGACACCCCTAACCCGCACGGAGCGCAAATCCAGCACCTTTCCACGCAAGTCTCCGGGCGTCTGGGCGAGTGGATTTCGCTCGGCGGCGCCGAACAATCCGCCTCCCGCACCCGTGACGGCGCGTTTTCCCATTCCACCCGCGAGGCGGAGGAAAATCGCGGCGTCTGGCTGAAGGTGGAGGAGGTGAGGGGGAACTGACGGACATTGCCAGCAGGGCGGTCGCATGAATCTCTTTGTTATTGATTCCTTGTCGCCAAAGCCATCTTTAGAGAGTGGCTCACTTGTACAAGGCTAAGCGGTTCCGATGGGGGCTTCCCCTTGACAAGGGAGATTGAGGGAAGATTGGAATTTGTGCAATCTGAACCTTCCCAAACCCCTCCTGCACCTCCCCTTGTGTGCGGCTTTGCCGCATTCTGCTTCGCTTCGGCTGTCCTCTTGCCTTCGGCTTGGTCAGGGGAGGAATCATTTGCTGCGCTACGCGCAGGATTGGGACGTTCATACAATCACCCTGATGTCCTGCCTGTAATTCCTGACGTTTCTCTGCGGGTCTGGTAAAATCCTTGCCTCTCTAACCCCTTGATTTTTTACGGAGCATCATCATGGCGATTGAACGCACCCTTTCCATCATCAAACCTGACGCGGTCAAAAAGAATGTAATTGGCAAGATTTACACCCGTTTTGAAGGCAACGGCCTGAAGATTGTGGCTTCCCGGCTGGCCTGGCTTTCCGCGCAGGAAGCGGGGCAGTTTTACGCCGTGCATCGGGAACGGCCTTTCTTCAAGGATCTGGTGGAATTCATGACCTCCGGCCCGGTGATGATTCAGGTACTGGAAGGCGACAACGCCATTGCCAAAAACCGCGATCTGATGGGCGCGACCGACCCCAAAAAGGCCGCGCCGGGTACGATTCGCGCCGATTTTGCGGAATCCATCGACGCCAACGCCGTGCATGGCTCCGATGGCGCGGACACCGCTGCCGTGGAAGTGGCCTTTTTCTTCCCCGGCCTGAACGTCTATAGCGGCCGCTGATTCAGCCAGAATTGAGGCCGGGGCGCGTCTTGGCGTCCCGCGCCTGGTCTCTCCGATGCCCAATCTTCTCGATTTCGACCCTGCCCAGATGACCGCCTGGTTTGCCGACCAGGGGGAGAAGCCGTTTCGCGCCACGCAGGTGTTGCGCTGGCTGCATCATTTTGGCGTCGCCGATTTCGACGCCATGACCAATATCGCCAAATCCCTGCGCGAAAAATTGCGAGGGAGCGCGCAGATCAAACCGCCCGCCGTGATTTCCGACCGGATGTCCGGCGACGGCACACGCAAATTCCTGTTTGACGTGGGCGGCGGCAACGCCGTGGAAACTGTTTTCATCCCGGAATCCGGGCGGGGCACCCTGTGCGTGTCGACGCAGGCGGGGTGCGCGCTGGAGTGCGCCTTCTGCTCCACGGGCAAGCAGGGCTTCAATCGCAACCTGACGACGGCCGAAATCATCGGCCAGCTCTGGCAGGCGGAACGGGCGCTGGAACAGGGGAAAACCGGCGAGACCGGACGGGACGAACGGGTCATTTCCAATGTCGTGCTGATGGGTATGGGCGAGCCGCTGGCCAATTTCGAGAATGCTGTTGCCGCCTTGCGGCTGATGCTGGACGACAATGCCTACGGGCTTTCCCGGCGGCGGGTGACGGTGTCGACCGCCGGTCTTGTGCCCGCGATGGATCGCCTGCGCGAGGAATGCCCGGTGGCGCTGGCCGTCTCCCTGCACGCGCCGAATGACGCTCTCCGCAACGCACTCGTACCTATCAACCAGAAATATCCGCTCGCCGAACTGATGGCGGCCTGTCGGCGCTATCTGGAAAAAGCGCCGCGCGATTTCATTACTTTTGAATATGTGATGCTGGACGGCGTCAATGACCACGAACAGGATGCCCATTCCCTGTTGGCCTTGACGCGCCAGGTTCCCTGCAAGTTCAATCTGATTCCGTTCAATCCTTTTCCGGGGACGCGCTATCGGCGCTCGAAATCTGAGCGCGTTCGCCGTTTCGCTGATATTCTCATGGGCGCGGGGATTGTCGCGACGACCCGCAAAACCCGTGGCGAGGATATTGACGCGGCGTGCGGCCAGTTGGCCGGACAGGTGCAGGATAAAACGCGACGTGTCACAATCTGAGCACGAGGAGAGGTCATGATGAAAAAATTCACACGGTTGCTGGTTTGTCTGGGGGGGCTGGCGGCGCTGCCTGTCTGGGCGCAGGTCGTGATTCCGCAATCCAACCCTTCCACGGCGACAGTGAGCGATGCGCGGGAGCGCGCCCGTTTGCATACGGAACTGGGTTCCCTGTATTTTCAGGCGGGGAATGAGGCCGTGGCGCTGGAAGAAATTGGCATTGCGCTGGAGGCGGATGCTTCCTATGCTTCCGCCTACAGTGTGCGAGGGCTGGTGAATGCGTCCCTGCGTCAATATCCCGAAGCCGAGGCGGATTTCAAAAAGGCGCTGAGTCTGGCCCCCGGCGACCCGGATGTGAGCAACAACTATGGCTGGTATCTCTGCCAACAGGGGCGGGAGACCGAATCCATCGCCTATTTTCTGGTCGCCGTCAAAAATCCCCTCTACAGGACGCCGGACATGGCGTATACCAACGCGGGCACTTGCGCGCTCAGGGCGGGCGACCGGGAAGGCGCGCGCGCCTATCTTTCACGGGCGCTGGGGTTTGTGGGCGGCAACAGCGCGCCAGTGGCGCAGTTGCAGCTTGCGAAACTGGCCTATCTGGAAAACAGCCTCACGGAAGCCCGCAATCGCCTGATGGAAGTGATGCAGGCCATCTCGCAGCCGCCCGCCGAAGCCTTGTGGCTTGGGATTCGCATCGAGCGCAAGCTGGGTAACAAGTCTGATGAAGCCAGCATGGCGGCGCAACTGCGTCGCCGCTATCCCGCTTCCAATGAATATCAGGAATTCCTGAAGGGTCACTATGACTGATCGGGCGACAGAGCCGCTCGTCACGCCATCTGCCCCGGCAGCGCCGGAAATCCAGGTCGGCGAACAGTTGCGTCTGGCGCGCGAGGCGCGGGGATTGGCGCTTGCCGAGCTGGCGCGGCAATTGTATCTGGGCATTCGCCAGGTGGAGGCGCTGGAGGCGGGTAATCTGGCCGCCTTGCCGGGCAAGACGTTTGTGCGCGGCTTTGTGAGGAACTACGCCAATACCGTACAACTGGACGCCGCGCCGCTGCTGGCGCTTCTGGATCAGGTGCGTGACCTGAAGTCGCCCAGTCTGGAACTCCCGGAATCGACGCATGTCGTCATGCCGGGGTCGGGGCGGATGGCCAGCGTCACCCCGAATACCCTCCTGATCGCGGCGGCCCTGCTGCTGCTGCTGGCGGCGCTCACGCTCTACTTTTGGCCCTTTGACCTGCTCCCGGAGCGCAGCCCGCCTGCGCCAGCGGAAGAGGTTCTGACGCAGGAGGTCGCGCCGCTGGATCTCCCGCAGGTTGATACGGCGCTTCCCGAGGCGGTCGTCACGCCCGTCGTTCCGTCCGCGAGCGGGGAGGGCTTGAGTTTCAAATTCGCCGGAGAATCCTGGGTAGAAGTGCGCGATAAAGACGATAAACTCCTGATCGCCCGGATGCATACGCCGGGTGAGACGCGCGAAGTGCTTGGGTCGCCGCCGTTTGCCCTGGTGGTGGGCAATGCCGCGCAGGTGCAGCTTTTCTACAAGGGGCAGCCCGTGACCCTGAAGCCCGGCGCGGGAAATGGCGTGGCCCGCCTGACGGTGCAATAGGCAGGCGCGAAGCATGACGCATCTTTATGGCAAGCGGTTCGGGCAGCGCGAGACGCATTCCTGCCGCATTGGGTCTGTCCTGCTGGGCGGCAGCGCGCCGGTGGTCATCCAGTCCATGACCAATACCGATACGGCGGATGCCGTCGCCACGGCGGCGCAATGCGCCGAGTTGTCCCGCGCCGGTTCCGAACTGGTGCGCCTCACCGTCAATACGCCGGAAGCGGCAGCGGCGGTGCCGGAAATCCGCGCCCGTCTGGATCGTCTGGGCGTCAATGTGCCCCTGATTGGCGATTTTCATTATAACGGCCACCGGCTACTGGCGGATTTTCCCGCCTGCGCCGAGGCGCTGGCCAAATATCGCATCAATCCCGGCAATGTGGGATTTGGCAAGAAGAAGGACGAACAATTTGCCGCCATGATCGAACTCGCCTGCCGCTACGAAAAGCCGGTGCGGATTGGCGTCAATTGGGGCAGTCTCGACCCCGCCGTGCTGGCGCGCGTCATGGACGCCAACCGCCAGCGGGTCACGCCGTGGGATACTCCCGCCGTCATGCGCGAGGCGATGGCAACCTCGGCGCTGGAATCCGCCGCGCAGGCCGAACAACTTGGGCTGCCCGGCGAGCGCATCATTCTCTCCTGCAAGGTTTCCGCCGTGCAGGATTTGATCGCCATTTATCAGACTCTGGCGGCGCGCGCGCCCTATGCCCTGCATCTGGGGCTGACCGAGGCGGGTATGGGGTCAAAGGGCATTGTCGCCTCGACGGCGGCGCTGGCGGTGCTGTTGCAACAGGGCATTGGCGACACGATTCGCATTTCGCTGACGCCCGAACCGGGCGCGTCGCGCACCGGGGAAGTCATTGTGGCGCAGGAAATTCTGCAAACGATGGGGCTGCGGGCCTTTACGCCGCAGGTGGTGGCCTGCCCCGGTTGCGGGCGCACCACGTCCGTTTTTTTTCAGGAACTGGCGCGGGATGTACAGGCGTATGTACGCGGCCAGATGCCCGTCTGGCGCGAGGTGTATGACGGTGTCGAGCACATGAGCGTGGCGGTGATGGGCTGTGTGGTCAATGGCCCCGGCGAATCGCGGCACGCCAACATCGGCATCTCTCTCCCCGGCACGGGCGAAGCGCCCTCTGCGCCGGTGTATGAGGATGGCGAAAAAACGCTTACCCTGAAGGGTGCGAACATTGCCGCCGAGTTTATTCAACTGATCGGGGCGTATGTCGCCCGCAAATATCCGAAGAAAGTTTTATGAGTCAAAAGAAGCCGATTCTGCAATCCGTGCGTGGCATGAACGACATTTTGCCGAGCGAGGCCGAAAGCTGGGAACTCCTTGAGTTCGTGGTCAAAACGCATTTCAAGCGTTATGGCTATCAGCCCATCCAGATGCCGATTGTCGAGCCGACGCCGCTTTTTACGCGGGCGATTGGCGAAGTGACCGACATTGTCGAAAAGGAAATGTATTCCTTTGCCGACAGTCTGAATGGCGAACAACTCACCCTGCGTCCCGAGGGCACGGCGGGGTGTGTGCGGGCGGTGATCCAGCACGGCCTTGCGAACCAGACGACGCAGCGCCTCTACTACATGGGGCCGATGTTTCGCCACGAACGCCCCCAGAAAGGGCGCTATCGCCAGTTCCACCAGATCGGCGGCGAAGCCTTCGGGTTTGCCGGGCCGGATATTGATGCCGAACAGATTTTGATGCTGGCCCGTCTCTGGGAAGCGCTGGGGCTGGAAGACGTGCGTCTGCAACTGAACAGTCTGGGGCAACCGGAAGAACGCGCCCGTCATCGCGCCGACCTGATCGCCTATTTCGGCGCGCATCAGGACATTCTGGACGAAGACGCCCGGCGACGCCTGCATAGCAACCCCTTGAGGATTCTGGACAGCAAGAATCCGGCGATGCAGGAACTTTGCGCCAACGCGCCCCAATTGCTCGACTATCTGGGCGAAGCCTCGCTGGCTCACCTGAATGGCGTCCGGCAAATTCTGACGGAGGCGGGCGTGCCCTTTGAGATGAATCCACGTCTGGTGCGTGGGCTGGATTATTACAATCTCACCGTGTTTGAATGGGTGACGGACAGACTGGGCGCGCAGGGGACGGTATGCGCCGGAGGCCGTTATGACCGGCTGGTGGAGCAACTGGGCGGCAAGCCCACGCCCGCCTGCGGGTTTGCGCTGGGGCTGGAACGTCTGCTGGCGCTGGTTCAGGACGAACCGCAGGCGGCGTCCGGCCCGGAGGTGTATGTCGTGCATCAGGGCGAAGTGGCGGCGCGGCTGGCCTTTTTTGCGGCGGATGTCTTGCGCGCCAGCGAATTTCGCGTCATCCTGCACTGCGGCGGCGGCAGCTTCAAGTCACAGATGAAAAAGGCGGACGCTTCCGGGGCGCAATTTGCTGTCATCATCGGCGAGGAAGAGGCCGCAGCCGAGGAAGC
>JAITNI010000242.1 GCA_031290535.1 Zoogloeaceae bacterium | reverse complement strand
GGGGAGTATTGGTCTGGCGCAAATGCTTGAAGCGCAGTTGAGCCAACGCCTGAATGCCGCCCCGCCAGAAGAAAGCGAGGCCAGCGAGATGGCAAATTCAGTGGCAAATTCAGTCGCGGCGGCGGCAAGTATTTCCGATCGGGCGGCAAACCTTTCACCGGATGCCGCGCTTTTGAACGCAGGTTTTTTGAGCGCCGGACTGCTTGATTTTCTGGCCGCGCAAGAACGCACACCGGCGGCCTCCACCGCGCCCAAAAGCGCGACCGGCGCAGGGGAGGGGAGTGCCGACTTTGCAACGCCACGCGCCTTTGCCGGGGCGCTCTGGTCGGACGCGGTCGAGGCGGGGCGCAATACCGGCATCCCGCCGCAGTTTCTCATCGCGCACGCCGCGCTGGAAAGCGGCTGGGGGCGGCGCAACCTCAAAAACGCCGACGGCTCGCCCTCCTACAACCTGTTCGGAATCAAGGCGGGAGGCAACTGGCAGGGCAAGACCACGGACGTGGTCACCACGGAATACGTGCATGGCGCGCCGGTTCGCCAGACGGAACGCTTCCGGGCTTACGACTCCTACGCCGAATCTTTCGCGGATTACGCCCAACTGTTGCGCGACAGCCCCCGCTATGGCAGCGTCATTGGCTCGCAGAATGGCACGGAGTTTGCTCGAAGATTGCAACAGGCGGGTTATGCCACAGACCCGAAATACGCGGAAAAGCTGGCGGGCATCATCAACGGCCCCACCCTTCGAGACGCGTTGCTCGGCTGAATTCAGGACTTCAAAAATCCCCGTCTGTGCCGTTAATGAACGGTAGAACCGGAGATTGAATCATGAGCTTACTGAACACAGGGCTGACGGCGCTTTCCACCGCCCAACTGGGGCTGGCGACTTCGCAGCACAACATTGCCAACGCCAATACCGCCGGCTACAGCCGTCAGGCCATCATGCAGGCCACCAACGCCGCCATGTTTTCTGGCTCCGGCTATGTCGGGCAGGGCGTCCATGTCGAGACCATCCAGCGCAGCTACAGCGCCGTGCTGAACAAACAGGTCTATGCCGCGCAGAGCAAGTCCAGCGAGCTGGATGCCTATTACGCCATGATTTCCCGCATCGACAATCTGCTGGCGGATTCCAGTTCCGGGCTATCGCCGGTGCTGGCCGGGTTTTTCGAGGGCGTGCAGGATGTGGCGGCCAATCCCGCGCTGGTGTCGGGGCGGCAGTCGATGGTCAGCGCGGCGCAGGCGCTGGCGAACCGGTTTCAGATACTGGACAGTCGCCTGACGCAACTGGCCTCCGAAACCAATACGCAACTCCGCGATTCGGTGGGTCTCGTCAATGCCTACAGCGCCCAGATTGCCGATCTGAACGGCAAAATCCTCAGCCTGAGTTCGGCGGGACACACGCCCAACGACCTGCTGGACGCCCGCGATCAGCTGGTGATGGAAATGAACAAGCTCGTGCATACCACCACCCTCACCGATTCCGATGGCAACCTGAATGTGTTTATCGGCATGGGGCAGCAGGTGGTGGTCGGCACGATGGCGATTCAACTGGAAGCGCGTCCTTCCGCTGCCGACCCGGAACAGTGGGTGATCGCCCAGAAAGGCGGCATGGAACTGCCGTCCAGCTATTTTGACGGCGGCTCCATCGGCGGCTTGCTCTCGTTCCGAAACGAAGCCCTGAATCAGGCCGCCAGCACGCTGGGGCAAGTGGCCGCCAGCATCGCGCTGACGGTCAACGCCCAACAGGCGCTGGGGCAGGATTTACTTGGCAATGTGCAGGGCGACGCGGATTTTATTGCCAACTTTTTCAAGATCAGCCCGCCCAAGGCGGTGGAAAATGAGCGGAATTCCGGCACCGGCAGCATCAGCGATTTTGAATTTTTGTCGCCCACTCTCTCGGCGGATGGCAACTATTACACCCAATTGACCGCCAGCGATTACGAAGTGCGTTTTACGACCGGGGGCAATTTCACCATCACACGCCTGAGCGACAAGGCGGTGGTGGCCTCCGGCACAGAAGGCACGGCGGTAGAATTCGACGGCCTGTCGATCAACTTTTCGGCGGGTCACGCCAATGGCGACCGCTACCTGTTGCAGCCGACCCGCGAGGTGGGGCGCAACATCAGCGTCAATCAGGAAATCGCCGGCGACGTGCGTAAAATCGCGGCGGCATCGCCGATTCGCACCGCTTCAGACCCCAACAACACCAGCGCGGCCACGATTAGCGCCGGGGAGGTGGTGGAGAGTGGCTACAGCGTGCCCGGTACGCCGCTGGAATTGACCTTCAGCGGCGGGCAACTCAGCGTGACGGGCGGTTCCTATGGCACCGCGTTTCTCCCCGGAAATCCGCCCACCCCCATCACCTTCCCGCATTCCTATACGAGTGGCGAGGAAATTGTCATTGACGGTTTCAAATTCACCATCTCCGGCACGCCCGCCGATGGCGACAAATTCACCCTCGAAGCCAACACCGGCGGCGTGGCCGATTCGCGCAATATCGTCAGGATTGGCGCCTTGCAAACGGCCATGACCATGAACGGCGACGGCACGAAGGGCGTGTCCACCTTTCAGGTGGGGTATGCCCAACTGGTCAGCGAGATTGGCACCAAGACCAAGACGGCGCAGGTCAATGGCGAGGCGCAGGCGGTGGTGCTGGAACAGGCGATGGAAGCCCGCAATTCGGTGGCGGGCGTCAATCTGGACGAGGAATGGGCCAATGTCATGCAGTACCAGTTGTCGTATCAGGCGGCGGCGCGGATGATGGATACCGTCGCCAAACTGTTCGATACCCTGCTCACCATTGGTCGCTGACCGGAACCCAAGGAGCAATATCATGCGACTCAGCACAGCACAAATCTACGATTCAGGCGTCAATGGCCTGTTGCGAAACCAATACACGCAATATCGCCTGCAAAACCAGATGTCGTCGGGGCGCAAGGTGGTGACGCCTGCGGACGATCCCGTGGCGGCGGCGCAGGCGCTGGCGGCGGAACAAAAAATGAACGTCAACAAGCAGTTTCTCGACAACCAGGGCAACGCCCAGGCGCAGTTGCGCGAACTGGAAAGCCTCATGTCGTCGGTGGGCGATCTGCTGGTCGACCTCAAGGCCACCTGGGTCAATGCGGGCGACGGCGCGTATGGGGAGACGCAACTCAAAAGTCTGGCGACGGACGTGCGCGCCAAATACCAGCAACTGCTCGGCATCGCCAACAACGCCGACGCTCAGGGTCAATACCGCTTTGCGGGCTATCAGGCGGGAACGCGCCCCTTTGTGGAAAGCGGCGGCGGCGTGACGTATCAGGGCGATAGCGGCGAACGGTTGTTGCAGGTGGAAACCAGCCGTTTGATTCCGGTCAATTATTCCGGGCGTGACTTTTTTCAGGCGATTCCGCAGGGCAATGGCGTGTTTGTCATGGGGGCGGGCGCGGGAAATACCGGCTCCGGCATCATTGAAAATGGCACGCTGGCGAGCGGGAGCACGTATAGCGGGGACAGCTATCAACTGACTTTTACCTCGCCCACCACCTACGATCTGGTGACGAATGGCGGCGCGCCGGTCAGCCAGACCTTTACTCCCGGCACACCCATCAATCTGGGCGGCGCGCTGGTGAACATCAGCGGCGCGCCAGCGGCAGGGGATGTTTTTACGGTCGAGCCGAGCCGGGAAGAAAGCGTGTTCGATACCCTGAACAAATTCATCACCACGCTGGAAAACGGCAATGCGGACGCCCCGGAATTCTGGAACGCCATGCTGCGGATTGGCGCGAGTCTCGATCAGGCCATCTCGCACACTTCGGACAGCCGCGCCGTCGTCGGTACGCGCATGAAGGAACTGGAAGATCTTACCTCTCTGGATTCCGACCTTGCCGTGCAATATGAGCAACAGATTACCGATCTGGTCTACCTGACCGAGGCGGACATCTATCGGGTGGCCAGCGAACTGAGCAAGAGCGGGATGCAACTGGAAGCGGCCCGCCAGACCTACCTCAAAGTCACCGGCCTGAGCCTGTTCAACTACATATGAGAGAAACTCGGAATCATCCCGTTCGCCCTGAGCTTGTTGAAGGGCATTCCCTGCCAAAACAAGGACAACGATGGTTCGGCAAGCTCACCATGCGCGGAGCGCTTCAGCCCGAACGGTTGGGCGTGGTTCAAAGTCTCCTGTGTGCCCGGATGCCTCCTGTGATATGCCGCCGCCTCTGGAGGATTCCGGTGCTGGTTTTGATTGGCGCGGCTCTGGCCGCCTGTTCCAATCTTTCCGAGGTGGACGTCAAGAAAGAAACGGTGCAAAACATCGCGGCGGCGGGGCTGGCCTACAAAATCATCAAACCGGCAGGCGGCGACCTGCTCCTTCTGGGACTGGCCTATCTGGTTTACGACCCGCTGGCTCCGAACTGGGAAATCGAGGAAACCCGCCTCAAGGACGACGTCTTCCGCTTTGAGCTGCGTATGAAAGCCCATTTCACCGGCGGCGAAGGCGAAGCGATGGCGCTCCTGAAACGCCGCGCCGAGCACCTGCAACGCGAACTGGGCTACCACAACTACCGCATCCTCAACTACGCCGAAGGCATAGAATCCCGCACCCTGGCCTCACGGCGCTATGGCGAGGCCCGCATCCAACTGCTGATGTGAGGCGGCAGCAGGGGCGGGGGTATCGAAATCCCCATTCCATAGAGAGCGGTTCCCATAATTTCCCGTTCGTGGCGAGCTTCTCCGTTCGTGGAACGCCTATCCTTCCCCGTTCGTGATGAGCTTCCTTTTTCCGTTCGTGGTGAGCCTGTCGAACCATGAACGGGG
>JAITNI010000204.1 GCA_031290535.1 Zoogloeaceae bacterium | reverse complement strand
CACCCCTCCCTCATTTCTCCCCTTGTACTCGGCTGCGCCGAATCTTGTTTACGCGAGAACCGCCTGCGGCTGTCCTCTCGCCTTCGGCCTGGTCAGGGGAGGATGATTTGCTGCGCTTCGCACAGGATTTTGGCGTTTATGCGATTGCTCTGGGAAAACTCTGAACCACTCCTACCCGTTCGGGCTGAGCTTGTCGAAGCCCTTGTTTTTACGGGGAATGCCCTTCGGACAGAGCTTCAGGGCGAACGGCCTTGTGCAGCGCTTCCCTAACGCCTTTTATCCGCAGACGGGCTTTTAAGCCGCACCAGCAGTGCCCCTTCGCCGCCGTCGCGGGGTTTGGCCGGGCAGAAGGCGAGGACGGCTGCGTGGCGGGCGAGCCATTGGCGGGTCAGGGTTTTGAGTACCGATTTGCCGCCGGGGGAGGAAAGTCCCTTGCCGTGGATGACGCGCACTGCGCGGCAGCCCTGTGCGAGCGCGGCAAGCAGAAATTGGCCTAACGCTTCTCCGGCTTCCTCCCGGTCAAGGCCGTGCAGGTCAAGCTCCGCCTGAATCGCCCAGCGGCCTTTGCGAAGATCGGCCAGGGCGCGGCGCGGCAGGCCGGGGCGCAGAAAAACGCCGGCTTCGTTTGCCGGGGCGTCCATGTCCAGATCATCCCCGCCAGCGGCCGCGCCGCTCAAGGTCTCCAGGATTTTTCGGCGGGGCGGGCAGGGCAGGGGACGGGGTTTTGTGGGGGGGCGTTCGATTTCCGCCCGGTCAGGGGGCGGCAAAGGCCGCACGCCTTCCATCGCGCTTTGAAAAAGCCGCTGCTCTGCGGGAGAAAGCACGGGCGGTTTTGAGGGCGGCGCGTTGCCAGGGAAACTCTGCACAAGTTCCACCCGTTCGGGCTGAGGCAGTCGTTGCCCTTGTTTTTGCAGGGAATGCCCTTCGACAAGCTCAGGGCGAACGGGGTGATTCAGAGTTTCCCTAAAAACATCGGGCGATGCAGAACCGTCCGCTTTGCCCCCCTGTTTGTTCAGCGTGGCCAGCGCGTCAAAGCCGGGATGCAGGGCACGTCGCCGCGCCATCGCGTCAGCCTTTCAGACTATCCAGATAGCGTTCGGCGTCCAGCGCCGCCTGACAGCCACTGGCGGCGCTGGTGATCGCCTGTTTGTAAATCTGGTCTTGCACGTCGCCCGCCGCGAAGACGCCGACTACACTGGTCTGGGTGGCGTTGCCGTGACGCCCCCCCTGCGTGACGAGATAGCCGTTTTCCATGTCCAGTTGTCCGGTAAACAGGCCGGTATTGGGCTGGTGGCCGATGGCGATGAACACGCCCGGCACGGCGATGGTTTGCCGCGCGCCACTCTGGACGTTTTTGAGTTGCAGGCCGGTCACGCCGCTATCATCCCCCAGCACTTCTTCCAGCACGGAATTGAGCACCAGCGTGATTTTGCCTTCTTCCACCTTGCGGGTGAGCTGGTCGATCATGATTTTTTCGGCCCGGAAGGTGTCGCGGCGGTGAATCAGATGCACATGGCTGGCGATGTTGGCGAGGTAGAGCGCCTCTTCCACGGCGGTATTGCCGCCGCCCACTACCGCGACGGGCTTGCCGCGATAAAAAAAGCCGTCGCAGGTCGCGCAGGCGGAAACGCCCTTGCCCATGAATTTTTCCTCGGAAGGCAGCCCCAGATATTGCGCCGAAGCGCCGGTGGCAATGATAAGCGCATCGCACGTATAGGTGGCGCTGTCGCCAATCAGGGTCAAGGGACGCTTGCCGAGTTGCGCGGTGTGGATGTGGTCAAAAATGACTTCGGTCTCAAAACGGCGGGCATGGGCCTCAAAGCGGGCCATCAGGTCTGGCCCCTGCACGCCCTTGTCGTCCGCAGGCCAGTTATCGACTTCGGTGGTGGTCATCAACTGCCCGCCCTGCGCCAGCCCGGTGATTAGCACGGGCTTCAGGTTGGCGCGGGCGGCATAGACGGCAGCGGTATACCCGGCCGGGCCGGAACCGAGAATGAGCAGGGGAGAATGGCGGGTGGGGTGGGTCATGGCGATTTTTGGGAGGCAGTTTCAGAACGCGAAATTATAGTCCCGGTACGAAGGAAAGCGCTGTTTTTACCTTCGATGGTTGAGAAATAAAAAACCGGCGACAAGGCGGTCGCCGGGGGAGGTCGTGGGTTGGGGTTACGCGCTCAAAATCACCTTCAGCGCCTTTTCACGGGCGGCGTTACCGAAGACTTCATATGCCTCTTCAATTTTGGCAAGCGGAAAGCGATGCGTGATGAGGCGGGTCGGGTCAATGCTGCCGGATTGCACGGTCTTGAGCAGGAGCGGCGTGGTATTGGTATTGACCAGCCCCGTGCTGATGGAAACATTCTGAATCCAGAGGTTTTCCAGATGCAGTTCCACGCTCTTGCCATGCACTCCCACGTTCGCCAGTCGCGCGCCGGGGGCCAGAATGCTCTGGCAAATATCGAAGGTAGCGGGTATGCCCACCGCCTCAATGGCGACATCGACGCCAAGGCCATCGGTGAGCGCCTTGACCTTTTGCACCGCGTCGCCATCGCCGACGCGAATGACATCGGTTGCGCCGAATTTTTTTGCGACTTCAAGGCGGTTGGCGTCCATGTCGATCATGATGAGCCGCGCCGGACTGTAGAACTGCGCCGTCAGCAGCGCCGCCATGCCGACCGGCCCCGCGCCGACGATGGCGACCGTATCGCCGGGCTTGACCTGCCCGTAGAGCACGCCGATCTCAAAGCCGGTGGGCAGAATATCGCTCAACATCACCAGCGCTTCTTCATTTGCGCCGGACGGAATCCGGTACAGACTGTGTTCGGCATGGGGAATCCGCACCCGTTCGGACTGTGTGCCGTTAATTGTGTTGCCGAGAATCCAGCCGCCATTTTCGCAGTGCGCGTACATCTGGCGCTTGCAGTTGGGACAGCTACCGCAAGCGGTGATGCAGGAAATCAGGACGGGGTCGCCCCGTTTGAAATTACGCACCGCCGCGCCGACTTCCTCCACCACGCCGACGCCTTCATGACCCAGTACGCGCCCCGGCGTCACCGTCGGCACATCGCCCTTGAGAATGTGCAAGTCCGTACCGCAAATGGTGGTGTGCGTGATGCGGACAATCACATCGGTTGGCGCTTCCAGAACCGGATCAGCGATTTCTTCCCAGGCTTTTTGCGCCGGGCCTTTGTATACCAATGCTTTCATGGGATGTCTCCTTGTTTGTTAGATTGAAACGCGAGTGGCATAAGCCGCCCCGTAAACCCTCATGGCCGAATGCTTGAGAATCGTTACCATGATATGTGAATCATAACTCAAATTGGGAGAGTGGGAACGACAGGGGTTGTAAAATTTCCTCTTCCGCGTGCGGGAGAAGGGCGAGCGCTTCAGGAGGTGGAAAGCGGGGGCGTTACGTTTGCTGACAAATCCGGCCAGATTGTTTTGCGCGTCCGTCCGTTTTCATGCCTATGATGAGATTAAAGGGGCGCGAAGCCGGAAGGCGGAGGCCGAAAGTGTTTGGCGTGATCTTGATACCGGGAGCGTAAAATGAAACGGATTCTTCTTTGCCTCTGTCTGGCCTTTCTGCTTGGCGGGTGCTGGCATCATCATTATCGGGGCGATGCGTCTTACCGCTATGGCAGTTCATACTATTACGGGGGGGCGTACTCCTCTGGCGGCGGGTACTATTCTGGCCGCTCATCCCAAGTCAGACCGGGCGGCAGGATGTCCGGGCCATCGCGTCGCACGGGCGGAGGCGGCATGGGTCATCAGGGCGGCGGCAGGCACGGGCGGTAAGTGTCTGCCTGTGGGGTGAACCTCCAGAGGATCGCGGGGTCAGGGGGAGGGGATTTTTGGGAGGGCAAAATCGTAGGCAGGGCAGGGCGGTTTGCGCCAGAGCGCGGCGCGGGAAACGTGCGCGTGTGGCCGGTGTAACGGTAGGTAGCCATCCTCCACAACTTTCACGTCAGGGTTAGCCCGCGCAGCGGAGGAAGGGGCGGACGCCTCTTTTCTTGCTGCGATGGCGCTGTCCCGTTTGTGGGAGAAGGGGAACAGCTCCGGGGTCTTTTGTTCTGAAGCCGCCGCAAGGCGGTTTTTGCGTGTTTGCGGCCAGCAAATGAAGGCATATTTACCCTTCGAGGTGACGAACGGTATGTTTTATGCGACAGACGGTATGCTTTTTGTCACAGCAGGGGCTACAATTCAGATGACTGAAGAGTGCAGTTCTTGATGACCAAAGAGCGCAGTTTTTGACGACTAAAGAGCGCAATTCTTCGTGTAGGCATAGGCTCGTTTTTCATGATAACGGCTGGTTTTTCCGCGTGGGCGGGGAGAAAGCGTGAGGGTTTGAAAATGAACGGATTTCACCACGGCGGGTTTTACCGGGACGCCGCCCCCAGGACACACAAGGCAGGCATGAAGAAGGCTGCCGGGTTTACCCTGCTTGAGCTGATGATCGTACTGGCGATCCTGTCCATTCTGGTGGCGATCGCGCTGCCCGATCTGCGGCTCATGGTGCTGAAGAACCGGGTGAGCAGCAGCACGAGCGAGATCATTCTCGCCCTGTCGCAGGCGCGCAGCGAGGCGATCAAACGGGGAGGGTTCACCGTCCTGTGCGCGCTGGATGCTGCGGGCGAGATTGATGGAGACAGCCCCCTGACGAACGGTTGGGTGTTGCTTTCGGGGACGACTTGCAAAAAGGGGCCGATCACGGCGTCGACTTCTCCCCTGTTGCGGCACGAGCCGCTCAGGCAGCTTGAGTTCTGCATTACCGGAGCCTGTGCCAGCACTCCGTTAGCCGCCACCGATCCCGCGCCGGGGTCGATTGTGTTTCACCAGTTGGGGGGGGTGATGAGCGCTGAACCGGTGGTGATGGTATTGCAACCGCAAAATTGCGTGGCGGGCAAGAAGGATTTGGCGCGGCGCATTGAGATCAACCAGATCGGGCGGGTGCGCTCCCAGGCGTTTAACTGCTCCTGAATTGACGTACAG
>JAITNI010000200.1 GCA_031290535.1 Zoogloeaceae bacterium | reverse complement strand
CAGCAACTTCTCGTGAATGCCGCCAAAGCCGCCGTTGCTCATGACCAGAATGTGTTCGCCCGCTTTGGCCTCGGCGGCGATGCGGGCGGTCAGGGTCTCCAGATTCTCTTCAATGATGGCGTGTTCTCCAAGCGGGGACAGGGCGGCGGCGGCGTCCCAGCCCAGATGGGCGCTGTAGCAGAAAACCCGGTCAGCGTCCGCAAGGCTGGCGGCGAGCTGGTCTTTCATAATGCCCAGTTTCATGGTGTTCGAGCGCGGCTCCAGCACGGCCAGAATGCGTGTCTCTTGGCCCACCTTGCGCCGCAGTCCGGCCAGCGTGGTGGCGATGGCGGTGGGGTGATGCGCGAAATCGTCATAGACCGTGACGCCCGCCGCCTGCCCACGGGTTTCCAGACGCCGCTTGACGTTCTGGAAGCGGGACAGGGCTGCCACCCCGTGCGACAGGGGAACGCCGACATGGCGAGCCGCCAACAGCGCGGCGCAAGCATTGGCGCGATTATGCGCGCCGGAAAGTGTCCACACGGCGTGGGCGATTTCGCCCTCTGGCCCCTGCAAAATCAGGCTGCCGTCCGCATCATCGCCCTCCACACGATAGGCGGTGGGGTCATCAAAATGCGTGACAGGCGTCCAGCAGCCCCGCGCCAAAACCCGTTCCAGCGCGGGGGTTTGGGATTGGGCGACGATCAGGCCGGAAGCGGGCAGGGTACGCACAAGATGGTGAAATTGTGTCTCGATCGCTGCAAGATCGGCGAAGATGTCTGCATGATCGAATTCAAGGTTATTCAGAATCAGGGTTTTTGGGCGGTAATGCACAAATTTGGAGCGTTTGTCGCAAAAGGCGGTGTCGTACTCGTCCGCCTCAATGACAAAAAACGGCGTCTCGCCTTTCAAACGGGCGGAAACGCCAAAATTGAGCGGTACGCCGCCAATCAGAAAGCCCGGCGCAAGTCCGGCGTCTTCCAGTATCCACGCCAGCATGGCGGCGGTTGTCGTCTTGCCGTGCGTCCCGGCCACGCCCAACACCCAGCGGCCTTGCAGCACATGTTCCGCCAGCCACTGTGGGCCGGAAACATAGGGCAAGCCCTGATCGAGAATGGCTTCCAGCAAGGGATTGCCGCGTGAGATGGCGTTGCCGACCACGAACAGATCCGGTTTGCAGGCCAGTTGCGCGGGGTCGTAGCCCTCAATGAGTTCAATGCCCGCGCCTTGCAACTGGTCGCTCATGGGTGGGTAGACCTGGGCGTCGCACCCCGTGACCCGATGCCCCGCCGCCCGTGCCAGTTGGGCGACGCCGCCCATGAACGTGCCGCAAATGCCGAGAAGGTGAATATGCATGACAAATTTTCCGCAAAAGAAAAAGGGACGGGACAAAAAAAGGCCGGGACAAAGGTTAAAATCGGGGCTGATTTTACTTGATTCCGGGATTTTCCGAAGGCTCTCATGACTCATCACGAACGCGCCCGAGCGCCCCGCGCCCTGATCTCCCGAACCCGCATCGCCAGCACGGCGGCGCGGCTGATTGCCGAAGACGGCCTCACCGATTTTGGGCTGGCCAAGCAGAAGGCCGCCCGCCAACTGGGTTTGCCGGAATCCGCCGCGCTTCCCGACAACGCGGAAGTGGAAGCCGAATTGCGCTTGTATCAGGCGCTCTACCAAAGCGACGCACAGCCGGAAGAACTGCGCCATTTACGCGCAGAAGCCTTTAAGATCATGGAAGTTCTTGCGAATTTTCGCCCTTATCTCACCGGTTCGGTACTGGACGGCACGGCGGGCGCGTTTTCCGCCATTGATCTGCTTTTGTTTGCCGACAGCGCCAAGGAAGTGGAAATTTTTTTGCTGGATCGGGGCATGGCGTTTGAAGCGCTGGAACCCCGCGCGGGCCGTCACGCGCACGACGCTTACAGCAAGGCAGAGGCGGTGCTGCGCCTGTCCGCGCCTGTGGCGGACGTCAATCTCCTCATTTTTCCGCCCCAGTACGAACGTCAGGTTTTTCGGCACCGGGATGGCCGTACCCGCGCCCGGGCGCGGCGGGAAAATCTGGCGCAACTGCTGGAAAAACCATGAAGGAAGCACCGCACAATGTTCCCCCGTTCGGGCTGAGGCAGTCGTTGCCCTTGATCTTGCGAAGAACGCCCTTCGACAAGCTCAGGGCGAACGGGTTCCTGACCCTCAACAACAACCGGTTTTGCAAAAAAACCGTCCCGCCTGTTCCTGCCCTCCGATTTGCACTGGCTCTGTTGACCGTGCTCACGCTCGCCAGCCTTCCCGCGATCAGCGCCCCCGGCACTTCCCCTGCCGCGCCTGAACCCCACATCGTCCCCGCCACCGAAACCGGGGCGCTACGGCAACTCCTGAGCCTGAAACTGGCCGACGCCAACAACCGGACGGTAAATCTGGAGCAATGGCGGGGGCGTATTCTGGTCATCAACTTCTGGGCGACCTGGTGCGACCCCTGCAAGGAAGAAATGCCCGCTTTTTCCCGCCTGCAAGAGCAGTTTCGCGGTCAGGGGGTGCAATTTGTCGGCATCGCCGTCGATTCTGCGGAGAACGTGCGGACATTTTCAAAAAAATATCCGGTTTCCTACCCGCTCCCCCTCGGCGATGATCGCCTGCTGACGCTTTCGCGCCAACTGGGCAATGCCTACATGAGCCTGCCTTTTACGCTGCTGATCGACAAACAGGGGCAGATTTCGACCCGCAAACGGGGGCGTTTTGCGGAACAAGACCTTGCCCGCCAGATTCAGGAGGCGCTGCAAACCCGCGCCGTAAAAAAATAAGGTGTGCCGTCAATCGCCCGCTTCAGCGCGGCGCAGGCTCAGATAAAAGCTGACGCCTTCCGCCTCGTGGGCGACGTTCAGCGTGCCGCCCATTTTTGCCATGTAGGTTTTCGCCACGAACAGCCCCTGACCGCGACCGCCTTCCGGGGCGCTGTCGCGGGAGCCGGAAAAGCCGTATTCAAAAATCTTTTCCTGCCATTCCGGGGCGATGCCGGGGCCGGTGTTGTGTACCCTGACCGTCACGTGGCTGGAATCCGCGTCGCGTTCCTTCAGGGCGATCCGGATGGGGGTGTTCGGGACGCGGTGACGGTCGGCGTTTTTCAGGAGGTGGCCGAACACGTCCTCAAGCGAATAGCCGTCGGCGCAGACCGGCATGGGCGTGCCGAGCGGGGAGTAAAGCACGTTTTCGATGCCGATGTGCGGGGCGTTGGCGGCGATGTTGATGAGCAGGGCGTCAAGGTCGAGCGTTTCCACCGCCAGCGTTGAGGACTGGAACGCCTCGCTGGGGCTGGCGCTGCCGTACAGCACCCGCACCGCCTGTTGCATCCGGGCGAGATAGCGGTAACTGGCGTCTTTCGGGTTGCCGTGCAGGGCGAGCAGGGATTGCAGCGGCGACATGATTTCGTGGCCGACGGCGTGCCATTGTTCTTTTTCCTGCGCGGCGCGGATGCGTTCGCGTCCGGCGTCTTCCTTGACGCGGCGCAGGAGATGGTTGAGGCCGTTGGCGAGAATGCCCAGCTCATCGTTGCCTTTCAGATCGGAAAAATCGAAGGACAGCAAGCCATCGGCATCACGGGCGGGCAGGGAAAGTTGCCGGGAACGCCGGGTCAGGCGGGCGATGCGCCGCACAATGCCCATTTCGATCACCAGCCAGACCAGCACAATGGCCGCCATCACCGCGCCGACAAACCAGGACAGCCGGGTCGCGGTGGCGGAAAGCGTCTGGTTGACGACGCGGTCGACCTCGCCATGCAGAAAAATCCGGTACGCGCCCGCTGGCGTCGCCACCATATCGTCCAGCTCCGCCGTCGCCGCGCCCGTGCCGTCGCTATTTCCCGGCGTCTCAACCGGCAGGCGGCGAATCAGCCGGGTCAGGAGCGGCGAAATTTGTTCCTCCATGCCGCCCCGACCGCGAATCAGCGTCAGGTCGCGCCCATCCTGCTCGCGGCGAATCCGCAGCGTCTCGCCCGTTTGCAGGAGTTCGCCCAGATCGGCAAGGGCAAACGGCCTTGCCAGTTCGGCGGCGGCGCTGTTGAACAGCGCGGGCGCGTCATTGGGCGGCAGGACTTCAATCTGCACATGGATGTCGTCAAGATCGGCGGGCGGCCAGGGCGCGTGCCGGGTACGCAGCAAATCGGCGATCAGTTCCTCAACCGGCAGGCGCAGGGAAAAGAAGGCGCGTTTTTCGCAGGTGGCCGGGTCTTGCCGCAGATCAAGACAGGCGGCCTCCTGCCAGACCCAGCCGCGAAATTCCTTGACCGGCATTTTTCCGGTGTAATCGCGGTCATCCTGTTCCGCATAACCGGTAAAGCGCCCCCGGACGCCCTCAAACGCCGCGTCGCGCCGGGCGGGTAAAATCTCGAACGGCGCCAGCCAGCGATAATGACGCCCGCGCAGATGCACGGCGACGCGCATCCGGTGCGCCCCATCCAGATATTTGTTGCCGATTTCATGCGCCGCCAGCGGGCCGCTGGAAAACGTGCCCGCCGCGTAAATAAAGCCGCCAATCCACGGATTGTTGCCGATGGCGACGCACAGGCTGCCCTGCCGCTCGAAGCGAATCAGGCAATCGGCCATTTCCACGGCGTGCCGCGCCTTGTTCGGGTCGTCGAAATCAATGGCCGAAAACGGCAGCAGCACCGGCGACAAATTGCCCGCCCGATCCGCGCCCCGCGTCGGGTTGAGGAGCGCGAGCTGGCCGGAAGGATGGCGCAGGCGGGCGACGATCTGCTCCTTTGTTTTGGCGAATGCCTGCTGGTAATTGCCGTAACTGCGCTGCTTTTCCCCCTGCAACACCGCCACCGCCAGCGCCACCACCGACAGGGCCAGCAGCAAAAAGGCCGTGCGAAACAAAATCCGCAGGCGAAAGGAAGCCAGCCAGAGGAGGAATTTTTTCATCCGGTTTTTGTGGGGGCAGAAATCCAGCGAAAGCCGCGCATGGGCACGTTCTCGATGCAATCGAACTGTTCGTCAAGTTCGCGGAAGGCTTCGCGCAGGGTGCTGATGTGTTTCCTGATGTTCTCCCGGTTGCGCCCACTCTTGACGGCGTCGAACAGTTCGTCATAGGAGACCACTTCGCCCTGCCGCTCGTAGAGCACGGCGAGAAGGCGCTGCGCGGTGAGCGGGACATTGACCTTTTTCCCCCGCCAGAATGGCGTGCCCTGATGCAGGGGGTCAATCGAAAGTTCCTCCCCCGCCCGTGCGGGCGTCGCCTGATGCCGGTTTTTGGCGGCGCGCAGCATGGCCAGAAAAACGTCGATGAATTCGGGTTCCTCGAAGGTGGTCTTTTGCAGGTAATCCCAGGCGTCCAGCGCCTTCATGATGCCGCGATAAATCGCCGCCGGCATGGCGGAGACCACCAGCACCGGCGTGCCGCGCCCGGTCTTGTTGATGGCGTTGATGATGGCAACCCCGGCGTGACGGTCGCGCCCCAGCTCAATGTCGAGCACCACAAGGTCATAGGCTTCGCGGGCAATGGCCGCCTCGGCCTCATCGCGGGTAAACCATTGCGCCACCTCAATTTCGGGCGCAGCCGAAAGCACCCACTCCCGAATCTGCCCGCTCGTCGGCGGGTCGTCCTCAATGATCGCCACCCTGTACATGTGTTTTACGCCGCAAAAATGGAGAGTATAGCCATTCCCGCAGGAATATTCTGCCCGTCGCTGTTCAGGGCAGGGCGATTGCATGAATGCCCTCCTCCCAACTGCCGGGGCATCCCGTTTTGTGAACCTTTGTTCACGGCGCGCGAAGAAAACGACAGGGGCGGGAACAAAGTGGGTTGCTGGCGGCATGGAAACTTCCGGGAGGATGGGCGCATGATGCGTCTCATGGCGGGGCAATTCACAGACGCTCGCAGCCAAGGCCGGAGCATGAAAACAAGATGCTCCGAAAACCCGAACCCTTCAGCAAAGAGGTTTCATCATGGAAGACTTCAACACCCCGGACGCCGACGCGCCGCGCTCCCGCAAGGAAAAAATCGCCCGCGCCCTCCACCCCGAAAAACTGGCCGATCTTCTCAAAAACGCCCTGTGCGCTTCCGCCGCCACGCTGCATCCTTTTCGACGCGGCCTGATGGTTTGCGGGATTCTGGGGGTCATCGTCGGCGTTTTCGCCACGCACCTGCCTTTTCAATCGGTGGGGCGGGGCGAGATGGGCTTGCGGATCAATCAATGGACGGGCGGCGTTAGCCGCTTTCAGGAAGGCTCGGTACTGGTGATTCCCGGCATTCATGAAATGCGCGCCTTTTCATTGCGCGATCAGGTGTATCACCCCGAAAAAAAGGAAGGGGACAGGCGCGATCTTTCTTTTCAGTCGGTTGAAGGATTGTCTCTGGGCATTGATTTTACCGTCCGTTACGCGCTCGATCCCGACAAGATTCCGACCATGGCGCGTCTCCTGCCGGAAGACATCAGTGGCGAAGTGGTTCTGCCGGTCATTCAGGACGTGTTGCATAAAACGCTTTCCCGCTACACCGTGCGCGAGATTTTTTCTGCCCGCCGTCAGGAAATTCAGGCGCAGGTCAGCAAGGAATTGCAAACCCGGCTGGCCGGGGACGGGGTCAAGCTCAAACTGCTGACCATCGGCAAAATCGACCTGCCCGATGATTACATGGCGGGCATGGAAAAACTGCTGGAGGCGGAACTGGCGACCGAGCAGATGCGCCATACACTCGAACTCAAGGAAAAAAAGGTCAAGGAAAGCGAACTTGTCGCGCTGGCCGACAAGGTGCGCCGCGAAAAAGCCGCTGAAGCCGCAGGCGAGGAACAGATTATCGCCGCCAAAGCGCAGGCCGAAGCCATGAAACATATCCTGCCGTTCAAGGAAAAACAGATTCAGCAACGGGCGCTGGAAGCGGAAGCGGACAAGGTGACGCGGCTCAAGAATGCCCAGGCAAACGCCGACGCGCGGCGCATTGAGGCCGAAGCCGAGGCCGATTCGCGTAAAAAACTGGCGGAGGCGGAAGTCTTTCGCATGGAGCAGATCGGCAAGGTCAACAGCGAGCAAATGGCCCGCGATGGCGCGTTGTTGGCGAAAAACCCGCTGCTGATTCAAAAGAGTCTGGCCGACAAACTCTCCGACAAAATTTCGGTCATCATCGCGCCGCCCGGCACGAACGGCGCTTTTATCGGCGAAAACCTGATTGGCCGCCTGCCCGCGCCAGAAGCCCCTGCCCACACAGGCCGGAACCGCGACAATTCTGAATCCGATGAGGAGGAATAATCATGCTCGACATCCTGCTATTGAGTCTGGCGATTGTCACGCAAGACCAGATTCCCCTGCGCGCCGCGGCGATGGAAAACGCCGCCCGCCACGCCACGCTCTCGCACGGCGACGCGCTGGAAGTGCGCGGCGTCAAGGGCGATTATCTTCAGGTCTACGACCACCGCCGCGAACGCGCCGGGTTCATCCGCGCCACGCAGGCCAGCCAGTATGCGCTGACGCCGGAAGAAGCGCCGCGCCTGAAGGCGGTCGTCGATTTTCTCAAGGATCTGCCGGGCGATGAAGCGTTGGGCATCGGCCATGCCGCCGCCTTCCTCAAGGCCGCGCCCGCCCAGGCCATTGACGCGGACGTGTTCGAGGCCATCGGCAAAATGGCCGACCGGCTCGCCTGGCGGGCGTCCCGCCTGAGCGCGGGCAACGACAAAACGGCGAAGACCGTCGCGGAACACATGGACGTCGCCGCCATCTACGGCGTGACGTTCGCCAGCGTTGAGCGCGGCGAAAAAGTGACGCTCTGCTACGAAGGCGACGCCTGGCGGCGCGTGCTGGCTCTGCCCGCCACGGCGGAACAAAAAGCGCGGGCGGCGCTCTCCGTGACCCGGCACGATTGCGTCAAACCAGCGCTCACCGCCAGCGAACGTCTGGAAACCGACCTCTGGCGCGCCGAAATGCTGGAACGCGCACTGGACGCCATCATCAGGGAGGGCAAGCCGGAACACCTGAAAAATCGCCTGAAAATCCGCGCTGCGGGCGTCTGGGCCAGCATCGCCTATCATCTGGCGCGACGTCCGAAGAGCGATCCGGCGGCGGTGCTGAAAGCCGGACAAAAAGCCGTCGCGCAACTGGCAGGCATTGACAAGAACGCGCTGGTCGATGGCGACCTGCTGGCCTGGCACGAAGCGGCGGTGCGCGTGGGCGTGTCGCGCTGGGCGGCGCAGCCGCAAATTCTTGCCGCGCCCGTTCCGGGCCGCCCCGGCATCGCCTTGAGCGCGGGCGAACCCGGACAAACCTGCATCCGGGTGATTGAAGCGGCAGCGGAAAAACCGGCCAAGGCTCAAACCCCGCCGTTAACACGCTGCACCTATGGGCAAGTGTGGCCTGCGTCGCTTGCCGTCAGCCCCGATGGCAAAATGATGACGCTGGCCGTACAGCCGCTCGAAAACTGGCGCGAAATGTGGGTTTTCCGTCTGGAAGCGGATGGCTGGCAGACCGAGATGGCGCCGCCCTCTGTCGATAGCACCGAGCTTGGCTATGTGGAATTCGCTGGCTGGGCGCCCGGCAACCAGCAACTCCTCGCCGCCCGCGAGACGGTGACGGACGGTCGCAGCAAAACCAGCTTTGAACTCTGGAGCCGCAACACCCTCGCTGTCGAAAAACGCGCCGACAAACCCGGCAACCTGACCGCCTTCTACCGCTGGCAAGACCCGCTCTGGAAAGGGGGAACGCTGGCGATACGCTGAGGGGCGAAAGGCGGAGGATTCAACAAGGCGGTGAGGTTCATCCCAAAACATCCTGCGCGAAGCGCAGCCAATCTCATTCCTCCCCTGACAAGGGGAGGGCAGGAAGGGGTTTTGCGGCAGTTGGGTTTGCACGGGGACAGGTAGAAAACCGAACCGCCCTAAATCCTCCTTGTAAGGGGGGCTTGGGCGCGAGAAATTATTCTTGGAAATCACTATAGGGAAACTCTGAACAACTTCCAACCGTTCGGGCTGAGGCAGTCGTTGCCCTTGATTTTACAGGGAATGCCCTTCGACAGAGCTTCAGGGCGAACGGAGTTATTCAGAGTTTCCCTGGCAGCATCCTACAGCGATGGAATATAATCCACGCTTTCATTGTCGCCAACAGGCCGAACACACCATGACCACGCTTAAATGGGACGAAATCCAGGCCAACGCCCTTGCCTTTTCCGCACGCTGGAAAGACGGATGGGACGAAAAGTCCGAAGCGCAGAGCTTTGTGCGCGACTTTCTCGCCGTCTTTGGCGTCAGGGACGCTGCTGCCGTGGGGCGTTTTGAGGAGCGCGCCCAGCGAGAAGAGGGGCGGGGCTTTATGGATTATTTCTGGAAAAAAGAAATCGCCATTGAAATGAAAACCAAAAACAAAGACCTGAAGCTCGCCTATGAACAGTTAAAAGATTACGTCATTCATCTGCCCGGCGAAGAAATGCCCGATTTGCTGATGGTGAGCGATTTTGAAAATATCATTCTTTACCGTCGCACAACCGCCAAAAAAATCCCCTTCAAAACCAAAAATCTGTACAAGTACATCCGGCACTTTGCCAATATTGCCGGGTATGAGACCACGCGCCTGTTTGACGATCAGATGGCGGTCAACGTCGAAGCCGCTGAAAAAATGGCGAAGCTCCATGACGCGCTGAAAGAATATGGCTATGAAGGACACGAACTGGAAGTGTATCTGGTGCGCCTGCTGTTCTGCCTGTTTGCTGACGATACCGGCATTTTCCCTGGCGACAGCTTTACCAATTACATCGAAAATTCAAAGATGGATGGCAGCGACCTGTCGGCGAGAATGGTGGCGTTGTTTGAAGTTCTCAATATGACAGAAACAGTACGGGCGAAGAAAAAACTGCTCTCTGCCGACCTGAAAAACTTTCGCTATATCAATGGCGGCCTTTTTTCTGACCGTTTGCCCCCGGCGGATTTCAACGACAAAATGCGCGGTATTTTGCTGGACTGTTGTCATTTCGACTGGAACAAAATTTCCCCTGCCATTTTTGGCGCGATGTTTCAGGGGGTGATGGACAAAACAAAACGCCGGGAACTGGGCGCGCACTATACCAGCGAAGAAAATATCCTGAAACTCGTCAATCCCCTGTTCATGGATGAATTGTGGCAGGAATTCGAGAAGGTCAAACATAACCCAAAACAGCTTGATTTTTTCCATGACAAAATCAGTCGCCTGAAATTCCTTGATCCGGCCTGTGGCTGTGGAAACTTTCTGATTGTTACCTATCGGGAATTGCGAAAACTGGAACTGGAATTGCTGAAAATGAAACGGGGCAGCAAACAGTTGGTGATGGATGTTTCGCCCCTGCTGAAGGTGAATGTGGAACAATTCTACGGCATCGAATGCGAGGATTTTCCCTGTCAGGTCGCGCAGGTGGGGATGTGGCTGGTAGACCACCAGATGAATCTTGCCGCATCCGAACAATTCGGCATGTATTATGCCCGCTTGCCGCTGACGCAATCGGCGACGATTGTGCATGGCAATGCACTACGGATAAAGTGGGAGGACACCGTTCCGAAAGAGGAATTGAGCAACATTCTGGGGAATCCGCCGTTTGTGGGGAAAAAAGAGCAATCACGGCAACAAAAAACGGAATTGCTGGATGTTTTTCAGAATCAAAGCGGGGCTGGCAACCTTGATTATGTTACCGCCTGGTACAAGAGCGCCACAGAATACATTTCCAATACGAATATCCGGGTTGCTTTTGTTTCGACCAATTCAATTTCGCAAGGAGAACACCCGGCTATTTTGTGGAAGTCCCTGCTGGCAAGTGTCAAGATTGATTTTGCCTACCGTACCTTCAAGTGGAGCAATGAAGCCAAGGGAAAGGCTGCGGTTCATTGCGTGATTATTGGCTTCAGCGCAAAAA
>JAITNI010000196.1 GCA_031290535.1 Zoogloeaceae bacterium | reverse complement strand
AGCGCGCCAGAGACCGGCGTAGGCGTCCTCGTCATTGACGAGGGCAACGCCGTCGGCTTGCAGCCCTGCGTAAATACTGCCTTTTTCCCGCGCCACCGCGTCCAGATCGCCCAGACCTTCCAGATGGGCGCGTTGCGCGTTGGTGACCAGCGCCACGGTGGGCGCGGCAAGGCGGGTCAGCGCGGCAATCTCGCCGGGATGATTCATGCCCAGTTCCACCACCGCCGCCCGATGTTTTGCGGCGAGCTTCAACAAGGTGAGCGGCAGGCCAATGTCGTTGTTGAAATTGCCTTGCGGCGACAATACGACGGCTTCGCCCGCTGTTTCGTGATAGGCCGTCCGCAAAATGGCGGCGATCATTTCCCGCGTGGTGGTCTTGCCATTGCTGCCGGTGACGGCGAGCACGGGAATGTCAAAACGCCGCCGCCAGGTTGCCGCCAGTTGTCCGAGCGCCAGACGGGTATCTTCCACTTCAATCACCGGCAGGGCCAGGGGGGCAAGGTCGTGGCCGCGTTCCACCAGCAGCGCCGCCGCGCCCGCCGTGATGGCCTGAGCGAGATAATCGTGCGCGTCAAAACGTTCGCCTTTCAGGGCGATAAAAAGTTGCCCGTGACAATCGGCGCGGCTGTCGGTGGCGACGCCGACGAGTTCCGGCAATTTTTGGGCGTTCGGAGCCATGATCTGCCCATGCACGGCGGCGGCGATGTCTGTTACGTTCCAGCGCATGAGGTTTCCTCCGTTTGCAGCCGCCGCGCCAGTGCGCGTTCAATATGTTCGGCATCCAGAAAGGGATGCCGCGCCCCGGCGATTTCCTGCACCGGTTCGTGCCCCTTGCCCGCGATCAACAGCACATCCGCCCTGTCGGCTTCGGCGATGGCCCCGGCGATGGACAGGGCGCGGTCGGCCTCGACGCGCACCGCTGCGTTGCTGGCAATTCCGGCGCGAATGTCGGCGAGAATGGCGAGGGGGTCTTCACTACGCGGGTTGTCGCTGGTGAGCCAGACTTCGTCCGCCTGATGCACGGCCACGCGGCCCATCAGCGGGCGTTTGCCCTTGTCGCGGTCGCCGCCGCAGCCAAAGACACAAATCAGCTTGCCGCCCCGCGCCTGGGCGACCGGGGCGAGCGCCGCCAACGCGTTTTCCAGCGCGTCGGGCGTGTGGGCGTAATCGACGACGGCCAGCGGCGCTTGTTGGCCGCCGTAGCGCTCCATGCGTCCGGCAGGCGGGGTGAGCGCGGCCAGCCGTTCGGCGAGATCGGCCAGCGTCATGCCCCGGTCTTGCAGCACGGCGGCCACCGCCAGCAGGTTGGCGACGTTGTACGCGCCCAGCAATGGCGTTTCCAGCCAGACGCGGCCTTTCGGCGTCACCAGTTGAAAGGCTTGTCCGCTGGCCGTGACGTTCAGGTTTTCGGCGCGCAGCACAGCGGGAAGCGCGTTGCTGCCAGTGAGCGAATAGCCGATCAGCTTGTGCGCGGTGCTCGCGCGCGCCAGCCGCAGCCCGAACGGGTCATCCAGATTGAGAACCGCCAGCCGCAGGCGCGGCCATAAAAACAGTTTTTCCTTTGCCGCCGCGTAGGCGTCCTGTGTGCCGTGGTAATCGAGATGGTCGCGGGTAAGATTGGTGAAGATCGCCGTATCGACGCGCAGGCCGTTCAGGCGGCCTTCTTCAATGCCGATGGAGCTGGCTTCCAGCGCGCAGGCGCGCGCGCCCTGCGCCAGTTCGTCCGCCAGCAGCCGAACCAGCGCGGGCGCCTCCGGCGTGGTAAATCCAGTCGGAATCATCGCGCCCGCAAACCCTGCGCCCAGGGTGCCGATGGCGGCGCAGGGTTCGGGATGCGCCTGCGCGAGCCACTGGCTGATGGTGGTCTTGCCATTCGTGCCGGTAATCGCCAGCAGCGCCAGTTGTTCGCTGGGGCGTCCGGCCAGTTCATGCGCCAGCGGCCCGGCCAGGGCGCGCAGATTGTCCACGCAGAGGTTGGGAACCTGCCAGTCGGGAGACCAGACAAAATCCCCCCCCGCCTGCCAAAACACCGCCGCCGCGCCTTTTGCCAGCGCGTCCGGGATGTAGCGCCGCCGGTCGGCGATTGCGTCCGCATAGGCCAGAAACAGGTCGCCGGGACGCGCCTGACGGCTGTCATCCGTCGCGCCCGACAAGGGGATCGCCAGTTGCCGCAGGAGGGTTTTTATTGCCGTTGTCATAAAGCCCCCCCCTGTCCGCTGGCAACCTGCACATTGACGTCATAGGGAATGCCCTGCGAGCGTAAAACGCCCGCCGCGATTTTTGAAAACACCGGCGCGGCCACCGCGCCGCCAAAGTGCTGACCCGCCGAAGGTTCGTCGACCATCACGGCAATCACAAAACGCGGCGCGGACATCGGCGCGATGCCGACAAAGGTCGCCACGTATTTTTTGGTATACACGCCACCTTCCAGTTTATAGGCGGTGCCGGTCTTGCCGCCGACGCGATAACCGGGCGTCTGCGCCCGCGTGGCCGTGCCGCCGGGATTGACCACCATTTCCAGCATGGCGCGAATTTCGCCGACGGTCTGGGGCGAAAACACCTGTACGCCGCGCGGCGGCACCTGTTCCTCGGCAAGTTGCGTGAGCGAGAGCGGAATCAGATCGCCGTCGCGGGCAAACACCGTGTAGGCGTGCGCCAACTGGATGAGGCTGACAGAAATGCCGTGGCCGTAGGACATGGTGGCCTGCTCGATGGGCCGCCAGTTTTTCCAGGGACGCAGTCGTCCGCCCACTTCGCCGGGAAAGCCGAGCGCGGGCGACGTGCCAAAGCCCAGCGCGTCGTACATTTCCCACATTTCTCTGGGCGCGAAGGTGGACGCGATTTTTGCCACGCCAACATTGGAAGATTTCTGGATTACCTGCGCGACGGAAAGTTCCCCATAGGCGTGCGCGTCGGAAATGGTGGCGTTGCCGATGGTGAGTTTCCCCGGCGCGCAATTGATGGGGCTATCAAAACGGAATTTGCCTTTTTCAAGCGCCAGCGCCACCGGAAAGGGTTTCAAGGTGGAACCCGGCTCAAAGCTGTCGGTGACGGCGCGGTTTCTCAGCGCCGCGCCCGAAAGGCCGGCGCGCTTGTTGGGGTCGTAGGAGGGCCAGTTGGCCAGCGCCAGAATTTCGCCGCTCTTGACGTCGATCACCACGGCGCTCGCCGCCTTGGCGCGATGCTCCAGCGCCGCCTCCCGAATGGCGGAAAAGACGAGGAATTGCAGGCGGGAATCCAGCGCCAGACGAATATCCTCGCCATTTTGCGGCGGACGCATGTTGCCGATTTCCTCAACAATCTGCCCGCGCCGGTCGCGGATGACGCTGCGATGGCCGGAGGTGCCCATCAGGGCGGACTGAAACGCCAGTTCCACGCCTTCCAGCCCCTTGTTGTCGACGCCGGTAAAACCCACCAGATGCGCGGAAACTTCCCCGGCGGGGTAGGAGCGGCGAAACTCCGTATCCTGATGAATGCCCGGCAATTTCAGGGCGGCAATCTGCGCCGCAACCTCCGGCGCAACCTGCCGTTGCAGATACACAAAATTGCCCGTCGCCGCCAGCTTGCGCTCCAGCGCCTTGACGTCCTGCCCCAGAAGTTTGGCGAGCGCCTCGGCCTGCAAGGGTTCCAGACGGGCATCGCCCGGAATGGCCCAGATGGATTTGGCGGGCGTGCTGCTGGCCAGCAGGTCGCCATTGCGGTCGGCAATCTTGCCCCGTGACGCGGGCACTTCCAGATCGCGGCGATAGCGCGAATCGCCCTTGGCCAGCAAAAATTCGTTATTGATGACCTGCAAATAAAACGCCTTGCCCATGAGAAGTACAAACAGCGCCAGCAGACCCACCCCCACAAACTTGGCGCGCCAGACGGGCAACGCCAGACGCAGCAGGGGATTTTCGGCAAAGCGATGCGGCTTCGCGCCCCGGTGACGAATGGCCATATCAGCGCCCTCCCTCAACGGCCAGCGTGTTTGCCGCGACGGCGACCGCCGCCGGACGCGCCGGATAATCCGCCAGCGCGGGCGGCATCATTTTGAGGCGTTCGCGGGCGATTTTTTCGATGCGCGGATGCGCGGCCCAGGTGGACAAGTCCAGTTGCAACTGGTCATATTCCACTTCCAGTTGCCGCGCCCGATCCTGCTCCGCTTCCAGCGCCTGAAAGAGCTTTCTCGCCTTGTGCTGCGCCGTGACGCTGCCCAGCGCGCAGCAAACGGCAATCACCAGCAGGATGAGGTTTACACGCAACATCATAACTTCTCGGCGACGCGCATCACGGCGCTGCGCGCGCGGGGATTGGCGGCGATTTCCGCCGCCGAGGCTTTGGTCGCCCGTCCAAGCAGCCGCAAACGCGGTGGCGGCAACAGGTCGGCGCGCAGGGGCAAATCCCTGGGGAGCAAATCTGCCGGGTGCGCCTCATCGCGCAAAAACCGCTTGACGATGCGGTCTTCGAGGGAGTGGAAGGCAATCACCACCAGCCGCCCGCCGGGTTTCAAAAGCGCCCGCGCCTGCGGCAAGGCTAGCGCGATCTGGTGAAGTTCCTGATTGACGTGAATCCGTAAAGCCTGAAAGCTGCGTGTCGCCGCATCCTGCCCTGGTTCCCGCGTTCGCACGGCCGCGCGCACGAGCGCGGCGAATTCACCGGTGGTTGCAACAGGCCGTTCGGCCCGAGCAGCCACAATCTTCTTTGCAATCTGGAAAGCAAACCGTTCTTCGCCATAATTTCTGATGACCTCCGTAATATCCCTGATTTCCGCAGACGCGAGCCAGGCTGCCGCCGTCTCGCCCGTGGTGGTATCCATCCGCATATCCAGCGGCGCGTCCGCGCGAAAGCTGAATCCCCGCCGCCCCTCGTCCAGTTGCGGGCTGGACACCCCCAGATCAAACAACACGCCATCCAGAACGCCCGTCGCGTTCGTCGCGTCATAGCCTGCCTCTGCCACGCCTTCCGCCAGCGCCGCAAAGGGCTGATGCGCGAGCGAAAAACGCGGGTCTTCCAAAGCGCGTCCGGCAGCAATCGCCTCCGGGTCGCGGTCAAACGCCAGCAATCGGCCCTGCGACCCCAGCCGGGAAAGAATCGCCCGACTGTGTCCGCCGCGCCCGAAGGTGGCGTCCAGATAAACGCCTTCGGGCTGGATGGCAAGCGCCTCAACGGCTTCGTGCAACAGTACGGTGATGTGGATGCCCTGAGTCTTCATGGGGGCATTCACAGGGCGATGTCCTCAAAGCCCGGGGGCGGCACGCCATTCGCCATCGCTTCGGCGGCCTGCCGCGCCAGCGCTTTTTGACGTTGCCATTCTTCATCGCTCAGGATTTCAAAATGGCTGCCCATGCCGTTCATCCAGACGGTTTTTTCCAGCCGCGCGTATTCGCGCAATTCGGGCGTCACCAGAATGCGACCGGCGGAATCCAGCGCCTCAATGCGTTGCTGGCTGCCGACCATGAGCCGTTTCAGGCTTTGGGAGTGGAGATTGAAACTGGGGGCTTGCAGAATTTTGTCGCGGATAGGTTCCCAGGTGGCAAGCGGGTACAAGAGCAGGCAGCCGTGCGGATGCGCGGTCAGTACCAGCGGGCCGTCCGTGACGGCCAGCGCCTCCCGATGCCGGGCTGGAATGGCAAGCCTGCCTTTTGCATCAAGCGACAAAGAAACTGAGCCTTCAAACATTCTGCGACAACCCCGGTTAACCCACTTTTCACCACATTTCGCCACTTTAAAACACAATGCAGGCTAACGCAAGGCCAAATGAACAATTTTTTTAGTCAAGACAAGGACTTAGCGCCGAACAGGCATTAAATGCGGGAAGGATTCTCCTTAAAAATCAAGGCTCAAAAAAAGAAAGTGAAAGTGACTTATAAGGAGTGTGGCGAAAAAAACAAACGCGGCATGGCGGCGCGGCGGGCGGGAAGGGTTCAGGAGGTGAAATCAGGGAGGCTCTGCACAAGCGCCACCCGTTCGGGCTGAGCCTGTCGAAGCCCTCGTTTTTATGGGGAGTACCCTTCGACCAAGCTCAGGGCGAACGGCCTTGTGCAGCGTTTCCCAAGGGAGGCGTCGTTAAAACGCCCGGAGGGAAACAGGGGGAGTCGGTCGATAAGCCGGGTTCTGTAGAGAATTTGCATCCTCTGGCAGCCATTCCTCTAGGCCGCGCATTGCTGCGCGGCTCAAGCGACCTACCCGGAAGCGGCGCGGGCCACGCCGTGTGCTTCCCTATTTGGTCTTGCTTCGGATGGGGTTTGCCATGCCAGTCCTGTTGCCAGTCCTGCGGTGGGCGCTTACTCCACCGTTTCACCCTTGCCTGATCTCCTTGCGGAGCCATCGGCGGTCTGTTCTCTGTTGCACTTTCCGTCGCCTTGGGTCTTGTTACAGACTTATAACGCCTGGCCGTTAGCCAGCATCCTGCCCTGCGAAGCCCGGACTTTCCTCCCCCCGCTCAGAACAGAATTCTGAACAGGCAGCGGCTGCCTGACCCACTCCCGGCGCGAATTATAATGATTCTGGTGAAACAACGGTGAAGAGATGGGCAAAAATATTGCGCCACAATTACGGCTTTGGAATGATGACCTTTTTTTACCTCTCCGTTTTTTTTGGGGGATGCTGCGATGTGGGGAAGATCAAGGTTCAATACCGGAAAGCTATTTTGAGGACAAGCCGTCTTCCTCATCGTTTTTGTGCCTGCGACGGTTCAGGCGCTACAAACCCTAACCTCCTCCAAATCGCCTCTTGTCAGGGGGGAATCTCATGTGAAGACGCTTTCCCGGACGCGGAAATTTCCGCAAATCCTGAATTTCTGCCCTGGCCTTTTCCAGCAGACCCAGAAATTCGGCGGTGTTGTGCATCTGCACCACGGCGGCAGAAGCGGCAAGGCGGGCGGAATCAACGTCGCTTTGCCAGTGTACGCCGCAAATGACTCTGGACTGGCCAAGTTCATAGCCCCGTTTGAGAATGGCGCTTAGCCGTTCCGGGGAGAGTTCCGCCAACACCAGCGCCC
>JAITNI010000181.1 GCA_031290535.1 Zoogloeaceae bacterium | reverse complement strand
GACATCGACGGCGCGCGCCAAAAACTGCGCATTGGCGAACGGGTAGTGAGCCGCGCTGGCACGGACGCCGAAGAAGTCTGGATTACAGCGGACTCACGGGGACATTTCTACGTCAATGGCCAGATCAAAGCTGCCCGGTGCGTTTCATGGTCAATACAGGGGCAACACGGGTCTCCATGGGGCGTTCAGACGTGCGCCGTCTGGGCATCGACATCTCCAGGGCGCAAAAAGGAACAACTCATACCGCGAATGGAATCGCCAATGTCTGGCTGCTGACGCTGGACAGCGTGACCGTGGGCAACATCAAACTGGCGGGCGTGCCAGCCACGGTTCATGAAACCGACATGTCTGAAGTGCTGCTTGGCATGAGCGTGCTCAAGCGCATGGAAATGGTATACGAAGGCAGTAACCGCTTGCGGCTGAGAAAAAAATACTGACCATGACGAATGCCGATTTCATCGACCGCCTGCGTTTGGTTCTGGCGCGAATGGATGCCAATTCAATAACCGGCGACTGGGCTGATCTGGCGGACGGGCGAGTTGCTGAAAATAAGGTCGAACATGAGCACAAAAATGCGCCTACCGCCGCGAACGAAAAGCGGGCGGCAGCGGTGCTGGTGCCTTTGGTGTTGCGTGAAGACGGGACGACAGTATTGCTGACCCGTCGCACCGCTCACCTCCACCACCACGCCGGGCAGATCAGCTTTCCCGGCGGCGGGGTCGAGGCCGGGGATGCCTCGGCGGAGGCGACCGCGCTGCGCGAAACCCGTGAAGAAATCGGCCTTGCCCCCGAGCGCGTCGAACTCCTCGGGCGCTTGCCGCGCTATGTCACCGGCACCGGATTTTGCGTCACCCCGGTCGTCGGCCTGCTGCGCCCGCCGCTGGATGTGGGCACGCTCGCCATCGATGCCTTCGAGGTCGCGGAGGTCTTTGAAGTGCCGCTCGCCTTTTTGCTCAACCCCGCCAACCACCAGCGCCACAGCCTCGCCGTAGACGGGCAAATCCGCCATTTCCACGCCATGCCCTATGGCGATTGCTTCATCTGGGGGGCAACGGCGGGAATGTTGATGTCGCTTTACCGGGCGCTTGAAGAAACGCCCCCCGCTCACCGACTTTGAGCCACCCCGCCAAACGCGCCCAGAAAAGTCGTGACCGCAAGCCGTACCCAATGATCCTTCTGCGCCGTTGAAGGCTGTGCGCCGGGATGGGTGAGCGATTCCACTTGTCCTTCGCCGCGCACCATGCTGATGAACAGCCCGGCGGCGGCTTCGACACCGAAGGTCTGGACGTTGATCTCCCCGGCCTGCGCCGCTGCGCTCAGGCGCGTGGCGACCAGCGCGGTAACGGCTCTGGGGCCGGCCAGATAGAAACGCCGCCCCAGGTCGGGAAAACGCGGCGCTTCCGCCACGGCGACGCGGTACAGCGCCAGTCCCTCTGGCGAGAGCACGAGTTCGAGATAGGACATGCCAATGTCGGTCAATGTCCTGGCGATATTGCCGGGCGAGGTTTCGATGGCCTGAATCGTCGCCCGCATCGTGGCGCATTGCCGTTCGATCACCGCCGCGAACATCGCTTCCTTGTTGGGAAAGCAGGCATACATCGTCGCTTTCGAGACCCCGGCCTCGCGCTGAATCATGTCCGTAGTGGCGGCGCTGAACCCATGCGCCAGAAACACCAGGGTCGCGGCTTTCAGTATGGTCAGTTCCTTGTCGTTGGGGGTGGGCATTTGGACGGCTCAAGGGGAGAGGAATAGGCGCAACTATACCGAACGGTTTTGTATTGGGCAAAGTCTTGCACGGATGAAACCCGAAGCACCACCGTCAATCCGGCTCATGCCTCTCCCCTTGTTCATTCGCCAGAAGACCGCCGTGAATGTTCTTCGCGTTTAACGGCGTCACCGCAGGCTTGCCCGTGCTGCGCTCGATTTGCTGACGGGCGACTTTGGCGGCCAACGCGCCTTCTTCCGCAACACTGGCATTCGCCTCATATCCGTCCGGCTGGCGCACGACGGAAATATCGGTCGCGGCCACTTCTGCCAACATGTTCAGAATCAACTCCATATTCGTCATGTTGTCCCGCAGGTTCTCTTTTTTCAGCCCTTTTAGCCCCTTGTATTCCTTGGTCGTCATGCCGCTCCAGGTCTTGCTCATCAAATCGGTCAAGCTCGCATATTCCTGCCCGCGCTTGACGCCGCCCTTGTCCCATTCGTCCGTCAACGCCTTGCGTACCTCAATGGACTTGATGCGCTGATTGATCCAGTTCTCGCTGTATCCCAGGCGGCGATAATTCTGAATCGCGCGCTCAATGGACAGCTCCGGGTCAATGGTTTCGTCAATCCGCTCACTGCCCACCTTCGCCAGCCACATCTTGAACGGCTCGGCCTTTTTGGACGGGACAGACTGGATCAAACGCAAAACCTGTTCTGTGTCGGCGACATCGGTGAGGCGCATCTTGCCGTCAGGTGCCTGCATCTTCAACTGGTTAGTATGGCTAACCAGTTCACTTCCCTCGCCTTTCAGCTTGTTTTTCAACCACTTCCAGTAGTTTCTGGCCTTCTGGAAATCAGGCTGGTCTGTCAGAATCACCAGGATGTCGTGGATCGAGAACCACCACTTCTCCGCCGCTTCATCCCAGACGGTACGGACTTCCTGCTGTTCAAACAGTCTGATTTTATTTTTTTGTTCGCTCATGCCGTTTCTCCTTTCAACTTCGCCATTTCTTCCGGATTTAAGGAGGCTACAAATTGAGACATTGCAGGAACCTGTTTCACCACACTGGCGGCATTATAGCCCGCGCAGGCCGGCTTGACTTTATCAACCCGGCATCTGGAGGCAGCAATGTACCACCAGAAACATTCCCCCCACATTGCCAAGCCTGTGTGACGATGCCCGATCTGCGGGTGGGCGCATCAGCATCCCAGACGCCCACGCAAAAACTCGATAAAACGTCGCGTCTTCGCGGAAAGCAAACGGGTTTCCGTGAGGGCGCGCCCTGCCATTCGGGCAGGATTCGATTCACACGATATGCAGACGTTTTAATCCCTTTCCTCCCCAATCACCAAATCCACCTGCTGCCCCGCATAAACCCGGCGTTCGCCCGGGTTGCGGAACTGGTAGATGACCTGCAACACTCGCGTATCCACGCGCTCGGTGCTTGCGCCGGTGAGGGACTGTTTGGGTACCACGTAAGGCTCGATGCGGACAAAATCCATCGGAATGGGGTGGGTGGCATCGCCTTTCAGGTAGCCGACGGCGGGCTGGCCGGGGGTGACGCGGGGGGCGATCTGTTCGTCGATGTCGGCGCGCACCCAGACTTCCACCATATTGCCGAGCAGGATGGGGGCTGCTGTGCCCAAAGCTGTCCCCGCATTTGCATATTCGCCCTCGCGGATATTGACCTGGAGGATGGTACCCGCCACCGGAGCGCGGATGGTCAGGCGGTCGATCAACTGTTCGAGTTCAGCGATAACGGCGCGGGCGGCGGCCAGATCGGCGGCGGCTTCCGCCTCGTCGAACTGGCTGTCTTTCAAATCCTGCACGCTGATGGCGCGGGGATCGACGGCGCGCAGCCGCGCATGGTGGTCGTGGGCGCGGTCAAACCGAGCCTGTTTGAGCCGTTCCTGTGCCTTCGCACCGGGCAGGCGGGCGCGGAGGTCGCGGGAATCCAGTTCGAGCAGGGGCGCACCGACTTCGACGCGATCCCAGACGCTGACCCGCACGCGGGCGACCACCCCGCCCACCGGCACGCCTACGGCGGTATTGTGCTGACGTGCCTCGATGATGCCCGACGCGCCAATGCCTCGTGCATAGGGCTTTTGCGGCAGGGGCAGCGGCGCTTGCGGGATTTGTGACAATTGCGGGTCGAGCGTGTGACGATAAACCAGCAGGGCGATGAACA
>JAITNI010000112.1 GCA_031290535.1 Zoogloeaceae bacterium | reverse complement strand
GTCGGGCGACCACGGCGGCGAGGCGTTTGCCCAGCCCGATGTCGGTAAACACCTCCTTGATCGCGTGATGGCCGACGCTGGTCAGGAGCCGCTCCCAGGCCGCTGGCGGAATATCAATGGCGCTGACGCCCAGACTTTGCAGTTCCTGATTCAGAAGCCGTTCGCCCAGTCCGGCGGATTCCTCGTTTTGCACGGTACGTAAAAAGTGGCGAATCTTGCTCCGCGCCCGCCCGCTCTTGACGTAGGAAAGCCAGGCGGGATTGGGGTGCGCGTGGGCGGCGGTGATGATTTCCACAATGTCGCCATTCTTGAGTTCCGCGCGCAGGGACGAAAGTTCGTGATTGATGCGAACCGCAATGCAGCAGTTGCCCACATCCGTATGGACGGCATAGGCCATATCCACGGGCGTTGCGCCTTGCGGCAGGGAGATGATGCGCCCGCGTGGCGTAAACACATACACCTCGTCCGGGAACAGGTCGATTTTGACGTTTTCAAAAAATTCGGAAGAATCGCCGCTCTGCATTTCCAGCAGGGAATGCAGCCACTTGTGGGTGCGAATCTGCAAATCCGCGCCGCTGTGTTCGGCATCCTTGTAGAGCCAGTGCGAGGCGACGCCCTCCTGCGCCACATGGTGCATTTCCTCGGTGCGAATCTGCACTTCCACCGGCGAGCCGTGCGGGCCAATCAGCGAGGTATGCAGGGATTGATAGCCATTGGCCTTCGGGATGGCGATGTAATCCTTGAACTTGCCCGGCACCGGTTTATAGAGCGCGTGCAAGGCGCCCAGCGCCAGATAGCAGGCGGGAATATCCTTCACCACGACGCGAAAACCGTAAATATCCAGCACCTGCGAAAAATGCAGGTGTTTTTCCTTCATCTTGGTGTAGATGGAATACAGGCTTTTTTCGCGGCCAAAGACTTGCGACAGAATGCCCGACGCGCCCATTTTGCCGTAAATACTTTCCAGAATGCGCTGCAAGGGTTCGCGGCGATGCCCCTGCGCCGTCTGGAGCGCGTCCCGCAACACCCGCGTCCGCAGGGGGTAAATGAGGCGAAACGAGATGTCCTGCAATTCCTGAAACAGCGTGTTCAGTCCGAGCCGGTTGGCAATCGGCGCGTAAATTTCCAGCGTTTCATGCGCGATGCGGCGGCGCTTGTCCGGGCGCACGGCGGACATGGTTTGCAGGTTGTGATGCCGGTCAGCCAGTTTGATGAGCACCACCCGCAGATCGCGGGCCATCGCCAGCAGCATTTTGCGAAAGTTTTCCGCCTGCGCTTCCCGGTGCGAGGAAAACTCGATTTTGTCCAGCTTGGACAGCCCATCGACCAGTTCCCCCACGCCCGCGCCAAAGCGACTGGAGAGTTCCGCCTTGCTGACTTCGGCGTCTTCCAGCACATCGTGCAAAAGCGCGGCGCACAGCGCGTCGGCATCCATCCGCCACTCGGCGATCGCGCCCGCGACGCATAACGGATGCGTGATATACGGCTCGCCGGACAGGCGAATCTGCGTCTGATGCGCCCAGTCGGCAAAGCGCACCGCCTGTTTTACACGCCGGAGGTCGGCGGGGGAAAGGTAGTCAAGGCTGTCAAGAAACACCTGATACGCCGGGTCGTCGGCGGGCAGGGCGTAACAGCGGGTTTCATCGTCGTCATAGGGCGCGCGCTCCGGCAGCACTGCCGGAGGGGCGGCAGGAGGGGGGGGCGAGGAGGGCCGGGGACGGGAATGCGCCATGATTCGTCACCGCTGGCAAACCGCTTATGCCTGACCGCGATTCAGGATTTCCCGCCCGACCCTGGCTTCCGCAATTTCGCGCAGCGCCATGACGGTCGGTTTGTCGCGCTCATCTTCCACCAGCGGCGTTGCGCCGGAGGCAAGCTGACGCGCCCGGTGCGCGGCGGAGAGGGTCATCTCAAAGCGGTTGGGGATGTGTTTCAGACAGTCTTCAACAGTGATGCGAGCCATGATGGGAGCCTTTCCATAAAAATCGGGAGAATCAAAGAAGTTCTGCAAACAGCGCCGGAACGCGCAAGCGCTGGACTTCCAGCTTGAGACGGCAGGCGCGAGCCACAGCAATCAAGTCCGCTGTGGCGGTTTGCAGATCGTCGTTCATAATAACATAGTCAAATTCCGTCACATGGCGCATTTCCGCGCGCGCCACGGCCAGACGGCGGGCAATGACGTCTGCGCTGTCCGTGCCCCGCCCGGTGAGCCGCGCCGTCAGCACTGTCATGGAGGGCGGCAGAATGAAGATGCCGATGGCGTCATCAAAAATCTGCCGCACCTGCACCGCGCCCTGCCAGTCGATTTCCAGCAGCACATCGCGTCCGGCGGCCCGCTCGGCGGCAATCCAGTGTTTGGACGTGCCATAGCAGTTGCCATGCACCTCGGCCCATTCCAGAAAATCGCCCGCGTCACGCATGGCCTCGAAGCGCGCCAGGTCGATAAAATGGTAATCCTTGCCGTCGATTTCCCCGCTGCGCGGCGGACGGGTGGTGTAGGAGACGGAGAGCCGCACATCTGGCGCTGCCGCCAGCAATTGCCGCACCAGCGTGGTTTTGCCCGCCCCCGAAGGCGCGGCGACCACAAACAACAAACCGGACATGACGATTTTTCCTCCTCCACGAAAAGACGTATTTTCCCGCAAAACAGCGCACATGATTCCGGTTTTTTCAGGGTAAACTGACGCGCACGCCCTTGCCGATTCAAGAAACCTGCCACGGAACACTTTATGAGCCTCACACCGGAAATCATCACGCACGCCCTGAGCGCCGTCCTTGACCCCAATACGCAGCAGGATTTTGTCAGCAGCAAAGCACTCCGCGCTGTAAAAATTGAAGATGGAGATGTCCATCTGGACATTGAACTGGGCTATCCCGCCCAAAGCCAGCAGGAAACCTTGCGCCAGTTGCTGACCGCCGCGCTTGCCGATCTCCCCGGCGTGCGGCAGGTCAGCGTCCAGGTGCACAGCCATATTGTCGCCCACGCGGTGCAGCGGGGCATCAAGCGCCTGCCGGAAGTCAGGAATATTCTGGTCGTCGCCTCCGGCAAGGGCGGCGTCGGCAAGAGCACCACGGCGGTGAATCTGGCGCTGGCGCTGGCCGCCGAAGGGGCACGGGTCGGCATTCTGGACGCCGACATTTACGGCCCCTCCCTGCCGCAACTCCTGAATCTGTCCGGGCAACTGCCGCAGGTGGAAGGCAAGGGCATGAAACCGCTGGAAGCCTATGGCCTTCAGGCGATGTCGATCGGTTTCATTGTGGCGTCGGACACGCCGATGATCTGGCGCGGCCCGCTGGTGGCGCGGGCGCTCGACCAGTTGTTCGGCGACACCCACTGGCAGGCGCTGGATTATCTGGTGGTCGACATGCCCCCCGGCACGGGCGACGCGCAGCTTACCCTCTCCCAGAAAGTGCCGGTGACAGGCGCGGTGATCGTCACCACCCCGCAGGACATCGCCCTGATCGACGCCCGCAAGGGCTTCAAGATGTTCGAGCAGGTGGGCGTGCCCATTCTGGGCGTCATCGAAAACATGAGTATGCACATCTGCTCGAACTGCGGCCACGCCGAACCCATTTTTGGCACGGGCGGCGCGGCGAAAATGTGCGCCGATTACGGCACGGAATATCTGGGCAGCCTGCCGCTGGACATCCAGATCCGGGAGCTGGCCGATAGCGGCAAACCGACGGTCGTGGGCGCGCCCAACTCCCCGGCCGCCACCCTCTACCGCGACATCGCCCGCCGAATAGCCGTCAAAATTGCCCTGCGCCCCAAGGATATGAGCGCCAGATTTCCGAATATCGTCGTGAAAAATGACTAAGGAAACGCTGAATAACACCGTTCGCCCTGAGCTTGGTCGAAGGGCATTCCCTGTCAAATCAGGTGGTCGGCTCCTCAAGCCAGCGTTGCCACATGCCGCGAAACGCCTGTTCCAGATTTTTAGCCATGCGGGGGGCGTCCATCAGGGGGCTGGACTGCAT
>JAITNI010000074.1 GCA_031290535.1 Zoogloeaceae bacterium | reverse complement strand
CGCCACGGCTCTCTATTCGCCTGCACACTTCCAGCACGTCGGGGGGGTCAATGTCGGCAACCGGTCTGCCACCAAGCCAAGGGAATACATCTTTCTCCAAAATCCGCAGTGCGTTCTTGCGGGTGGACTCAGACCATGAAGGGGCTTTGTTCTCATACCATAGGCGTGCGATAACCTCAAAGCTGTTGGCGGCGCGTTCTTCCTTCGCAGCCTTTTGTGCCTTCCTGACCGCGCCGGGATCTGTGCCGTTCGCCAGCAGCTTGCGGGCTTCATCCCGGCGTTCGCGGGCATCTTTGAGGCCGATGTCTGGATAAACGCCCATTGAAAGCGTTTTGCGCTTACCGTCAAAGCGATAATCCAGACGCCACCACTTACCACCAGTGGGCGGAATGAGCAGGTACAAGCCGCCTCCGTCTCGCAGCTTGAGGGGCTTGTCTGCTGGCTTTTCAGTACGAATTTTAGTATCAGTGAGCGGCATGGCGGTAACTCCCTCTGGCGGTAGACCTGTTGCCGCCAAGATTACCGCCACTTACCGCCGGATGTCAACGAACCGAATCGGACTGTATCGGACAAGAAAAAGGCCGGAATCCCCGTATTTACTGGAGTTTCCGGCCTATATCGGACTGAATCGGACTGCCAAATGGTGGGTGCTAACGGGGTCGAACCGCTGACATTCGCCTTGTAAGGGCGACGCTCTACCAACTGAGCTAAGCACCCAAGGCGGGCTATTTTACCGCTTCTTTCAGCCCTTTTCCAGCCCTGAATTTTGGAACCTTGGCGGCCTTGATTTTCAGGGTTGCGCCCGTATGGGGATTGCGCCCCACGCGTGCCGCCCGTTTGCCCACGTAAAACGCGCCAAAACCCACCAGCGTCAGCGAGTCCCCTTTCTTGAGCGCCTTGGTGATGGCGGCAATGGTCGCGTCCAGTGCGCGACCGGCGGCTGCCTTGGAAAGCTCGGCCTCGGCAGCAACCACATCAATCAGTTCAGATTTGTTCACTTCAAAACTCCCTGTTGACTGCGTTGAAAAACCCTGAATCACAAGATAGGCTCTTATATTCTTTCGCCAGCCTCTGTGTCAAGTGAATTTCGCAAGAAAACGCGGGAAATCAGTGCGTTGTGACGCCAATGTTCTCTCCATCCGGTTCTGGCAGGGGCGTGAGCTTGTTCAGGACGTCTTCGGGCAGGGGTTCCGGGCGGCGTTCCAGCGCCCGTTCCCACACCTGATCGATCCACTTCACCGGCACAATTTCGATTCTATTCTTGATGTTGTCGGGAATCTCGACCAGGTCTTTCACGTTCTCCTGCGGGATGAGGGCGGTTTTCAGCCCGCCGCGCACGGCGGCCAGCAGTTTTTCCTTCAGGCCGCCGATCGCCAGCACTTCGCCGCGCAGGGTGATTTCGCCCGTCATGCAGACATCGCAGCGCACGGGAATGCCGGTAAAGGCGGAGACCATCACCGTGGTCATGGCGATGCCCGCCGAGGGGCCGTCCTTGGGCGTCGCGCCTTCCGGGACGTGGATGTGAATGTCCTGTTTTTCAAAGGGTTCCCCCTTGATGCCCAGCCGGGCGGCGCGGGCGCGCACCACGGAACGGGCCGCTTCCACGGATTCCTTCATCACGTCGCCCAGCGAGCCGGTACGCAGGATATTGCCCTTGCCGGACATCACCGCGCATTCGATGGTCAGCAACTCGCCGCCCACTTCCGTCCACGCCAAGCCGGTGACTTGCCCGACCTGGTTTTCCTTTTCCGCCATACCAAAGCTGTAGCGGCGCACCCCCAGGAATTTTTCCAGATTTTTGGCGTTGACCACCACCCTGCTTTCACGTTTTTTCACCAGCAGGGTGCGGATGACCTTGCGGCAAATCTTGGAAATTTCCCGATCCAGACTCCGCACGCCCGCCTCGCGGGTGTAGTAGCGCACAATGTCGAGCACCGCGCTCTCGGTGACGGTCAACTCGGTTTTTTTGACGCCATTGTTCTTCATCTGCTTGGGCAGCAGATAGCGCATGGCGATATTGACCTTTTCGTCCTCGGTGTAGCCGGAAAGCCGGATGACTTCCATGCGGTCAAGGAGCGCCGCCGGGATGTTGAGGGTGTTGGCCGTTGCCACGAACATCACGTCCGAGAGGTCAAAATTGACTTCCACGTAATGATCCTGAAAAGTGTGGTTCTGTTCCGGGTCAAGCACTTCCAGAAGCGCCGAAGACGGGTCGCCGCGAAAATCCTGCCCCAGTTTGTCGACTTCGTCGAGCAGGAAGAGGGGATTTCGCACGCCGGTCTTGCTCATGTTCTGCAAAATCTTGCCGGGCATGGAGCCGATGTAGGTGCGGCGATGGCCGCGAATTTCGGCTTCGTCGCGCACGCCGCCCAGCGACATGCGGACAAACTTGCGATTTGTGGCGCGGGCAATCGACTGCCCCAGCGAAGTCTTGCCGACGCCCGGCGGGCCAACCAGACAGAGAATCGGCGCTTTCACCTTGTCTACCCGCTGCTGCACGGCGAGATACTCAATGATGCGTTCCTTGACCTTTTCGAGACCATAGTGGTCGGTATCGAGCGTTTTTTCCGCCGTAGTCAAATCCTTGCTGGTGCGGGTCTTTTTGCGCCAGGGCAGGCTGGTCAGGGTTTCGATGTAATTTCTGATGACGGTAGCTTCGGCGGACATTGGCGACATGAGACGCAGCTTTTTCAGTTCGCCCAGCGCCTTCGTCAGCCCTTCCTTCGTCATGCCGACGGACTGGATTTTCTTGTCCAGTTCTTCCAGATCGGCGCCTTCCTCGCCTTCGCCGAGTTCCTTCTGGATGGCTTTCACCTGTTCGTTCAGGTAATACTCGCGCTGGCTTTTCGCCATCTGGCGCTTCACCCGCCCGCGAATGCGCTTTTCCACCTGAAGGATGTCGATTTCGGATTCCAGTTGCGACAGCAGGCGCTCGATGCGTTCCCGCGAGGTCAGCATCTCCAGGATTTCCTGCTTGTGTTCCAGCTTCAGGGGCAGGTGCGCCGCGATGGTGTCGGCCAGCCGACCGACTTCCTTGATTTCGGCGATGGAACTCAGGATTTCGGGCGGGATTTTTTTGTTCAGTTTGACATACTGCTCGAACTGGGTGAGCACGGCGCGGCGCATGGCTTCCAGCTCGTGACTGTCTTCCGGCCCCGGCTTCATGAGCGTGGCGCTGGCGACAAAATGGCTGTCCAGCGCCTGCACCGCTTCCAGACGCACCCGTTGCACGCCTTCCACCAGCACTTTCACCGTGCCGTCCGGCAGTTTCAGCATTTGCAGCACATGCGCCATACAGCCGATGTGGTACAGGTCTTCCGTCGCTGGCTCGTCCTTGCCCGCCAGTTTCTGGGCGACCAGCAACACGGCGCGGTCGCTGCTCTCCATCGCGAGTTCCAGCGCCCGGATGGATTTGGGACGCCCCACAAAGAGTGGAATCACCATGTGCGGGAACACCACCACATCGCGCAGGGGCAACAGTGGCAGTTCGACCGACTCAGGAAAAGAAGAAGGGGCTGGGGACATGGCAGAGCCTTGAAAAATGAGCGTTATGCGTAAATGAGGACAAAAGCGGCGCTTTCAAGGGGCATCCGCCGGGATTCTGGCGGGATGCCCCTTGGGCGCGCTGTGTTTCTGGGGGAACCCGGAATACCCCCCAACCGTTCGGGCTGAGCTTGGTCGTTGCCCTTGTTTTTACAGGGAATGCCCAACGACCAAGCTCAGGGCGAACGGCCTTGTGCAGCGCTTCCCTAGTTGGCGCCGGAGACTTTCGCCTGTTCGGCGTAAATCAGCAGGGGCTTGGCTTCGCCTTTCACCATGTTTTCGTCGATCACCACCTTGGCGACATTTTCCATCCCCGGCAGTTCGTACATGATGTCCAGCAGCACATGCTCCAGAATGGAACGCAGGCCGCGCGCGCCCGTCTTGCGTTCCAGCGCCCGTTTGGCGATGGCCGTCAGGGCCGCCGGACGAATTTCCAGTTCCACCCCTTCCAGCGAAAAGAGTTTTTGATACTGCTTGATCAGGGCGTTTTTGGGTTCGACGAGAATTTCCACCAGCGCCGCCTCGTCCAGTTCCTTCAGTTTGGCAACCACGGGCAAGCGCCCGATCAGTTCGGGAATCAGGCCGAATTTAATCAGGTCTTCCGGCTCCACATTTTGCAGGATTTCGCTGGCGTTGTGCGTGGAATCCTTGCTTTTGACCGTCGCGCCAAAGCCAATGCCGCCTTTTTCGGAACGCGCCTGAATGATTTTCGCCAGCCCGTCAAACGCGCCGCCGCAAATGAACAGGATGTTGGTGGTATCGACCTGCACAAAATCCTGATTGGGATGCTTTCTGCCCCCCTGCGGCGGAATCGAGGCCGTCGTGCCCTCAATCAGCTTCAACAGCGCCTGCTGCACCCCCTCGCCGGAAACATCCCGCGTGATGGAGGGGTTTTCGGAGCGGCGGGAAATCTTGTCGATTTCATCAATGTACACAATGCCGTGCTGCGCCTTGTCGACATCGTATTCGCATTTTTGCAGGAGCTTCTGGATGATGTTTTCCACATCCTCGCCGACATAGCCCGCCTCGGTGAGCGTGGTGGCGTCGGCCATCACGAACGGCACGTTCAGAAGCCGCGCCAGCGTTTGCGCCAGCAGGGTCTTGCCGGAACCGGTGGGGCCGACAAGCAGGATATTGCTTTTCGCCAGTTCCACGTCATCGGCGGGAGAACCCTTGTAGCGCAGGCGCTTGTAGTGGTTGTACACCGCCACGGCGAGAATGCGCTTGGCGTCGGGCTGGCCGATGACGTACTGGTTGAGAATGTCGGCGATTTCCCTGGGCACGGGCAGATCGGACATTTTGTCCCGCGCGGTCTCGACGGGGAGTTCTTCCCGGATGATGTCGTTGCACAGCGCGATGCACTCATCGCAGATAAAGACATGCGGCCCGGCAATGAGCTTTTTTACCTCATGTTGGCTTTTGTGGCAGAAAGAGCAATAGAGCAACTTTTCGTTGCCGCCCTGTTTATCCTTGTCTGTCATGGGGGTCTCCGGCGCGAAGGGGGCAAAAGGGGATGAAAGGAAAGGTCAAGTCAAAATCTCAGGCAGCGACGTCATCACGGTGCTGCATCACCTTGTCGATGATACCGTATTCGCGGGCTTCTTCGGAAGAGAGAAAGTTATCCCGGTCGGTATCCTTTTCAATCCGCTCGATCGGTTGCCCGGTGTGTTCGGACATGATGCGATTCAGTTTTTCGCGGATGGAAAGGATTTCTTTCGCGTGGATGGCGATGTCGGACGCCTGCCCCTGAAAGCCGCCCAGAGGCTGATGAATCATCACCCGCGAATTGGGGAGCGCGAAGCGTTTGCCCTTCGCGCCCGCGCACAGCAAAAACGCGCCCATCGAAGCCGCCTGCCCCAGACACAGGGTCGAGACATCCGGCTTGATGAACTGCATGGTATCGTAAATGGACATCCCCGCCGTCACGGAACCGCCGGGGGAGTTGATGTAGAAGGAAATATCCTTGTCGGGATTTTCGGCTTCCAGAAACAACAGTTGCGCCACCACCAGATTGGCGGAAGCGTCCGTTACCGGCCCGACCAGAAAAATGATGCGCTCTTTCAGGAGGCGGGAGTAAATGTCGTAGGCGCGTTCGCCCCGCCCGCTTTGCTCCACCACCATCGGCACCAGCCCCAGCGCCTGGGGATTGCCATCGTGACGGTCTTGTCCTCGTCTGTTCATTTCCATGCTTCTCCGTTCCCGGTTGTGTTTCATATCCGACATGCCTTGCACGCCAGAAGGTCTCAGGCTTTTTGGCCCATCAGGTCGTCAAACGCCATCGCCTTGTCCGTCACCCTGACCTTCGAGAGCACCCAGTCGACCACGTTGTTTTCCACCACCAGGCTTTCCACTTCGGCCATCCGGGCGGGTTGGGCGTGGTACCAGGCGACCACTTCCTCAGGTTTTTCGTAAGTCTGGGCGGCTTCCTCGATCATAACCCTGACCTGTTCGGGCTTCGCCTGCAATTTTTCGCCGGACACCACTTCTGCAAGAATCAGGCCCAGCGTGACGCGCCGTTTGGCCTGGTCGACAAACCATTCCGGCTTGAAGGAAATATCCTTGTCCTTCATGCCGCGCTGTTCCATGTCCTGACGGGCTTCCTGCATCAGTCGCTGCACTTCCTGCCCGACCAGCGCGCCGGGAACGGGAATGGGATTGACGCGGGCGAGCGCTTCCATGACCTGATTTTTCAGCCGCGCCTCGATGCGTTTTTTCACTTCGCGCTTCAGGTTGCCTTCGATTTCGGCGCGCATCTTGTCCAGATCGCCATCCTCAATGCCCAGCGTTTTGGCAAACTCGGCGTCGATCTCCGGCAATTCCGGAGCCATCACCTGACGCGCCGTCACTTCAAACTGCACGGTCTGTCCGGCCAGATCCTTGGAAAAATAATCCGCCGGAAAGGTCAGGTCAAATGTTTTTGTTTCGCCCGCCTTCAGCCCTTCCACGGCGGTCTCGAAGTCGGGCAGCATCATGCCCGCGCCAAGCACAAAGGGATACTCGCGGGCTTCGCCGCCCTGAAACGGTTCGCCATCCTTCTTGCCGAGAAAGTCGATCACCACGCGGTCTTCTTTCGCCGCCGCCCGCTCGACCGGGGCATAGCGCACACGCTGTTTTCTCAGGATGTCGAGAGTCTTGTCCACTTCGGCGGCGGAAACTTCCAGCACCGGACGCTCCACGGCCTCGCCGGACAGGTCGCCCAGCGCGAATTCGGGATACACCTCAAACACGGCGGAAAATTCCAGATGCGTGGCGTTGGCGCTCTCCTTCGGTTCAATGCGCGGATAGCCCGCCACATTGAGCTTTTGTCCGGTAATGGCCTCGCCAAACGCGGTGTTCAAGGCTTCGTTCAACGCCTCGTGACGGGCCTCTGCGCCATATTGCTGGCGGATGATGGAAAAGGGCGCTTTGCCGGGGCGAAAGCCTGCCATTTTGACGTTACGACCCATGCGCTTCAGGCGGGATTCGGTGGCGCTTTCCAGCGCATCGAGGGCGACCAGAAGGTCCAAACGCCGTTCCAGAGGATTGCTGTCCTGGGGTGTCACGGAAGTTTCCATAAAGATTCCTGTTTCCTTGCAAAATAAAGGGCCGTACCTGACGACTGCCAAAATAAAAGACTGCGCGAGTGCACGAAGAGGGACTCGAACCCTCACGCCTTGCGGCGCTGGAACCTAAATCCAGTGCGTCTACCCATTCCGCCACTCTCGCGCTAATCGATCATTTTAACCGAGAACATCCGCT
>JAITNI010000069.1 GCA_031290535.1 Zoogloeaceae bacterium | reverse complement strand
GGCGCGCGCATCCGGTTCCCCAAAACCCGGACGCCTCCAGCGCCGAACCCGGCGTCATTCTGGCGGCGGACAAACACGGCATCACCGTCGCCTGCGGCGAGGACGCCCTGTGCCTCACCGAACTCCAGAAAGCGGGCGGCAAACGCCTGACGGCCACCCAGTTTTTAGCCGGACACGCGCTGTCAGCGGGGAAAACGGTTTTGGTCTAGGGAAATGCTGCGCAAGGCCGTTCGCCCTGAAGCTCTGTCGAAGGGCATTCCTCGTAAAAACAAGGGCTTCGACAGGCTCAGCCCGAACGGATGGAGCTTGTGCAGAGTTTCCCTAATTCAGGGATGAAGGCGGCATCTCCACCCGGTTCCATGCCGCATACAACGCGGGAAGAAACAAAAGGGTCAGGACAGTGGCAATCAAAAGCCCGCCCATGATGGCAATCGCCATTGGCCCCCAGAACATCTGGCGCATCAGGGGGAGCATGGCGAGGATGGTGCTGGCGGCGGTCAGCATGATGGGGCGAAAGCGGCGCACGGCGGCGTCGACGATGGCTTCCCAGACGGGTTTGCCGGTTTTTTTGTGGGCTTTTTCGTTTTGCTCGATCTGATCCATCAGAATGACGGAATTTCGCATAATCATGCCGAACAGGGCGATGACACCCAGATTGGCGACGAAGCCGAAGGGCGCGTTGAAGAGGGTGAGCGCAAGCACGACGCCGATCAGGCCGAGCGGCGCGGTGAGGAGCACCATCACGGCGCGGCCGATGTTTTGCAATTGCAGCATCAACAGGGTGATGACCACCACGACCATGACGGGCATTACCGCCATGATCGAGGCGCTGGCCTTGCCGGAACCTTCCACCGCGCCGCCGGTCTCGATGCGGTAGCCGGACGGCAGTTTCTGGCGCAGCGCATCAATGGCGGGCAGAAGGTCATCGGTGATGCTGGCGGGCTGGCGTCCGTGGTTGCCCCCCGTGTCCCGCACATCGGCGCGGACGATGATTTCCTGCTGGCGCTGGCGTCGCCAGATGACGCTCTCTTCTTGCGCCGGACGCGGCCTGACTACCTGCGCGAGGGGGATGTCGCGCCCGTCGGCAAGGTGCAGGCTCAGGCTCTCCAGCTCGTCCAGTTTCCCGGCCTCAAGAGGATTGGCGCGTAAAATGACGTCGAGCAGGCGATCGCCTTCGCGCATCTGGGTGACGGGGCGACCTTGCAGCATCAGTTCCAGCGCGGCGGAAAGTTCCTGCACCGAAACGCCCAGCGCGCGGGCGCGGTCGGGGTCGATTTCGAGGCGCACGCTTTTCGCCATTTCGTTGTGGTAATTGACGTTGTAGAGCCAGGGGTGGGCGCGCATGGCCCCGGCCACTTTTGCGGCCATTTCGCGCAGGATGTTGGGGTCGTCGCCCAGCACGCGAAACTGTACCGGGTAGCCCACCGGCGGGCCGTTTTCCAGCCGCAGCACGCGGGCGCGGACGTGGCTCCAACTGGCGTCTTCGGCAAAGGCGCGTTCCAGCCGTTGTTTCAGGCGTTCCCGCGCTTCCAGACTGGAAGCGGTGATGACGAACTGGGCAAAATGGTCGTTGAACAGTTGCTGATCCAGCGGCAGATAAAAGCGCGGGCTGCCGTTGCCGACGTAGGAGAGAAAGAGGCGCACATCGCCGCCTGCATGGGCATCCGCCTGCAACAGCGCTTCTACCCGCCGCGCCTCATGCGCCGTGGCCTTCAGGGAGGAGGCTTCCGGCAGCCACACATCCACCAGCAGTTCCGGGCGGGCGGAAGGCGGGAAAAACTGTTTTTGCACCACGCTGGCGAACATCAGCACCGCCAGCGCGAAGGCGGCGAGGGTGATGCCGATCACCTGCCAGCGTCGCCGCAGGCACCAGATGACCAGAGCGCGAAAACGACGATAAAAGGCGGTATCGTAAATATCGACGGCGCTGCGGGCAAGTCCCCGGCGGCGCAGGCGTTCCGGGTCAAGCAGGCGCGTGCCCAGATAGGGGGTGAACAAAACCGCCACCCCCCAGGAGACCATGAGGGCGATGGCGACCACCGCGAAAATGGAAAAGGTGTATTCCCCCGCCACCGAGCGCGCAAAACCCACAGGCATAAAACCTGCCGCCGTAATCAGGGTGCCCGTGAGCATGGGAAAGGCGGTGGAGGCGTAGGCAAAAGTGGCGGAGCGAAAGCGATCCCAGCCCTCTTCCATTTTCACCACCATGATTTCCACGGCGATAATGGCGTCATCCACCAGAAGGCCGAGGGCGATGACCAGCGCGCCAAGGGAAACCCGCTGCAAGTCAATCCCAAAAGTGTGCATGAGCAAAAATGTGACCGCCAGCACCAGCGGAATGGCGAGCGCCACCACCGCGCCCGCCCGCATCCCCAGGCTTAAAAAGGAGACGATCAGCACAATGGTGATGGCCTCCGTCAGCGAATTCATGAAAAGACGCAGGGAAGACTGCACCACTTCCGGCTGGTCGGCGACCTGCCAGATGTCCAGCCCGACGGGCAGGCTGGCCTGAAAACGCCCGACTTCCGCCTTCAGGTTCGCGCCCAGCCGAATCACGTCGCCGCCTTGCGTCATGACCACGCCGACGCCAATCGCCTCCTGCCCGTTGTAATACATGCGCGGCTCCGGCGGTTCGGAAAGTCCGCGCCGCACTTCGGCCACATCGCCCAGCCGCAGGCTTTTGCCCGCCACGTTCAGGGTCAGATTGGCGATGTCCGCCGTGGAGGCAAACGCGCCCGGTGTTCGCAGGCGCACCCTGTCCTGCTCCGTTTCAAAATAACCGGAAGGAGACATGGCGTTCTGTCGCGCCAGCGCGTCGGCGATGACCTCCACGGGCAGCCCCAGACTGGCGAGTTTGGCGCGGGAAAAGTCGATATAGATTTTTTCGCCCGGCACGCCGAGCAGCTCGATTTTTTTCACGTCCGGCGTTTGATACAGGCGCTTTGCCAGTTGGTCTGCCGTCCGGCGCAGGGCGGGCAAATCAAACCCGTCGCCCGTCAGGGCGTAGATGCTGGCCAGCGTATCGCCAAACTCGTCATTGACAAACGGCCCCTTTGCCCCTTGCGGCAGACTGGCGGCCATTTCCCCCAACTTTTTGCGCGCCTGATACCAGGAATCCGGCACCGCCGCCTTCGGCGTGTAATCCTTCAATTCCAGCAAAATCATGGATTCGCCGGGACGCGAATAGGAATGCAGCACATCCGCCCACGGCACTTCCTGCAATTTTTTTTCCAGCGCCTCGGTAATCTGCAACTCCACCTCGCGGGCGCTCGCCCCCGGCCAGAGGGTACGCGCCACCATTACCTTGACCATAAAATCCGGGTCTTCCGCGCGCCCCAGCCTGAAATACGCCAACCCGCCCGCCAGCAACAACACCAGCATCAGGTACAGCATCATCGCTGGCCGTCGCAAGGCCCAGGCAGAAAGGTTGTAACGCCCCGGACGATAGGTCATGGCTGACGGATTCCGTAAAAAAAGGAATTATAGCGACTCCCGAAAATAATTTCCCACGCAGGGCAAAACGGACAGGGCAATCACACGAATCCCTATGTCATTGTTTTCCTGTCGCCAACGCCCTTTCGGGAAACTCTGCACAAGTTCCACCCGTTCGGGCTGAGC
>JAITNI010000064.1 GCA_031290535.1 Zoogloeaceae bacterium | reverse complement strand
TGAGCATCAGGGCGAACCCCTGACCACGCTGGCTCCCGTGTATCCGGGCTTGCGGCAAGCGATAGCGGAAGCCTGAAATGGCAGGGGCAACCGGCGTATTGGCACAACCGGGGACGCGGCGGCGACAGACGGCGCAAACGTCGCTGACTGCCCGCCTCGCGTGGAATGCTGGGTTGATAAAGCCAACCCAGCCTACGGTCGCGGCAGCCGAAGTGAAAGGGGCGTCCGCATGAGCGCAAACGTCAATGGACGTAGGCTGGGTTGGGGTCATCAACCCAGCATTTTCACCCGCCTCCTGCTCTTCGCGCTGGTGCTGGCGGCGCACGGCATGGGGCTGCTCTTTGCGCTGCATCTGAAAACGATGGGCGGCAGCGACAAGCCCCCCGGCGTGTTGCAGGTACGCTGGATCGAGACCGAACCACCGGATGACAAACCGCCCGCCACGCCAGAGCCAGAACCCGATGTCGCCCCCAGGCCGTTGCCGATGCGTCCCCAGCCTGCGCCACCACGTCCGCAACCCCGCGCCAAACCCAGTCCGCTCCTGGCCATTCCTGCCGAAACCCCCAGTCTGGAAGGCTTGTCAACCGTTGCGCCCGAATCCGAAACCCCGGAGACCGACGCGCCAGCGGCAAACGCTCTTGTCTTGCCGCAGGGGGCAATCGCCACTGGCGGCGAGACGGGCGCCACGCAGGAACTGACCGCGCCCATTTTCGAGGCGGATTACCTCGCCAACCCCGCGCCCGAATATCCATCCCTTTCGCGGAAAGAAGGCGAACAGGGGCTGGTAACGCTATACATCCACATCACCCCCGCAGGACGGGCAGATAAAGTAATGTTGCACAAAAGCAGCGGTTTTGCGCGGCTGGACAAGGCGGCCAGCGAGGTGGTCTGGCGCTGGCGTTTCGTCCCCGCCCGCCGGGGGCAAGAAAACGTCGCTGGCTGGGTGCTGGTTCCCATTCGATTCATTTTACGGAGTTAAACATCATGTCCGAAAGCCTGAATATTCCTTCTTTGGGGGTTTCCCATTTTCTTTCCCAAACGGATAGCGTCGGCGCGTTTGTGCTGACCGTGTTGGCGGTAATGTCCCTGCTGTCCTGGTATCTGATCGCACTGAAACTCTGGCAGAACACCTTGACTGGAATACGCAGCAAAGCATTTCTGAATGCCTTCTGCCGTCTGCGTCATCCGGGCGAGGCACTCTCCCTGCTGACGCCGGAAAATGTCCGCAATCCCTTCGCCCGTCTCCTTGAAGCAGGACTGGAAGCCTGCGAACTGCTCAAGGAAGCGCAAAAAGACGCCCTGAAAAAACCAGAGCACGCGCACGGGTTTACGCTCGCCGCGCCGGACGATTTCGTCAGCGCCGCCCTGCATCACGGCATCGCCGAGGAAAGCCGCCGGCTGGAAAACGGCCTGACCGCGCTGGCCTCCATCGCCTCCTCCGCGCCTTTCGTCGGGCTGTTCGGCACGGTGTGGGGGATTTATCACGCCCTGCTGGCCATCGGGTTTGCGGGTTCGGCCAGTCTGGACAAGGTCGCCGGGCCGGTCGGCGAAGCCCTCGTCATGACCGCCTGCGGTCTGGCCGTCGCCATCCCCGCCGTGCTGGCCTACAACGCTTTCACACGGGCAAACCGCAATCAGGTGGGCGAACTGGAAAGCCACGCGCATGACCTGTTTTGTCTGCTGGGTCTGGGACGCATCACATCAGCGCAGGTCACTTACCTGGACGAACGTCCGCCGCATTCGTCCATGCCTGTTTCCACCCCCCGCACCGAAGGAGCACGCTGATGGCCTTCCATCCCCAAACCCATCTGCGCCCGCCGCAATCCGAAATCAACATGATTCCGCTGATCGACGTGATGCTGGTATTGCTGATCGTCTTCATCGTCGCCGCGCCGCTGCTCATCCACGCGGTCAGAATCGACCTGCCCAAAGCCAGCAGCGCCCCGGCGGACATCCAGCCTGCCACCATCCAGCTCGGCATCAAGGCCGACGGTCAGCTTTACTGGAATGGCGAGGCGATCACCGAAGCGGCGCTGGAAGCGCGAATGCAGGACGCCGCCCAACACACCCCACCGCCAGAACTCCACCTGCAAGCCGACGCCAGCACGCCCTACGAAATACTGGCTCGCGTCATGGCGCAATCCGCCCGCGCTGGATTGGGGAAAATCGGGTTTGTCAGTGTGCCGGAGAAAAAATAGCGGCAGAATGAATGCCACGATTACCGGGCAATCATTCTGCTCAATCACGCGGCCATCAATCCGGTTCCCTGCCATTTCCCATTTCCTGTCGCAGTCGGGGTCATTTGCTGCGAAGGTACAGGCTCACTTGTTTTGGAGTCTGTCCATGTCTTCCATTCATCCTTTGCTTGCCTGTCTTGTTCTGGCGGGCTGTGTCAGCAATCCCGCGCCGCCATCTCCTCCTCCGCTCATCCAGCCTGAACCCCAAGCCGTTGACCGCGATCTGTTCGTGCCCGTAGTGCGTTCAGGGCGCTACACCCTGGTTGAACTTACTCCGAATGCCGCCGCGCAGGATTTGCTGTTGCAGATCATCAACGTGCGTATTCCCGACCCGCAAACCGCCAGCGTGGGTGACGCGATGCGCTACGCCCTTCTGCATTCAGGTTATGCGCTCTGTCCCGACGAGGACGTCATCGCCTCCTTCAACGCTCTGCCTTTACCAGCGGCGCATTATCACCTGGGGCCGATGTTGCTGGGCGACGCCTTGCAGATGCTGGCCGGGTCTGCCTGGGGGCTGGAAGCGGATGACATCCGCCGTCAAGTCTGTTTTACCAGCAAGGAATCTTTGTCATGACTTCCGATCACGAATACAAATCTCGCACACGGATGACGCCCTTGCGTGTCGCAGGCATGGTCTGGATTGTGGGCATCAGCGCCGGGGTGATGGTGCATCAGGCGATGCTCTCGGAAGTGAAGGCGCAGCTTGGGAACACCGTACAAACGACCCAGCTTATGACCTTGCAAACCCGCCTCACCGATCAGGAAGAAGCCCTGCGGCAATTCCAGCAGACGCCATCGCTCTCCCTGTCCCGCTATGAAGACGAGCGTCAGATTCTGGAAGAACGCCTGCTGGCGATTGAGGGAACGACCGCCCGGCTGGACGCCCTGGATGTGGGGAGGCGATCATTTTGGCACTGAAACATTAAGGGAGAAAATGGGCGGGAAGGGGCTTGGGTGGCGGGATTCAGGGGGATGGGGTTAAAAAACGCGGGGCGTTTATTTTGCACGTTTTTGATCGTAGAATGCGCGTTTTTGCACGTTTTTTTGCACTAAATGAGCGGCAAGTGAACATCTTTGCGCGCTTAGAGCCGTGCGGGATTGGGAGGATTTACAGGGACGATTCGCGTCCGAACTGCCTGTCTGAGTTCGGACGTTTGAGTTCGGACGCTCATCACAACGTCCGAACTCAAAAAATCATTAAAAATCAAAGCATTATAAATACAAATGCCGTTTGATTTGTCCATGAGTTCTGACGCGAATTACTCCTGTAAAAACCGGTTCAGGGTCTCCAGCACAGTGGT
>JAITNI010000052.1 GCA_031290535.1 Zoogloeaceae bacterium | reverse complement strand
GGCGGATGGAACATCTATACAATCTGAACCGCTGTCCCTCTCCCGCCCCTTCGGGGCACCCTCTCCCGCAAGCGGGCGCGGGGACAGCACGCGGCAATGCGAATTTTACGCAGCGCCTTCATTCATGCCATTACCCTGTCTTGCCATTCGCGGCGCGGCTATTCCTCGACTGCGGGTTCCCGCACGGTTTCCAGCATGGCGGCGCGGGTTTCCGGGGTTTCCAGGCTGATACGCCCCAGCGCGCCGCTGCGGTAGTCGGCAAGCAGAAGCAGCGCCGCTTTTTCGATGTCCAGCGCGCCGCCCTTGACGCGGCAACCGCGTTTTTCGGCGATGGTTTCCAGAAGCGCCGCGCCGTCCATGCCTTGCGGGTCGAATTTGTAGCGCGCCGCCAGCAGGGGGGCGTAGCGTTCCAGCAGGCGTTCGCCCAGAAAGAGGGCAACTTCGGTTTCGATCACGGCATTGACGCCGATGGCGTGGCTGGCCGCCAGCATGTAGCCGTCGGCGTCGTGTTCGATTTTGGGCCACATCAGCCCCGGCGTATCGGTCAGCGTCATGCCCTTGCCCAAATCCAGCGTCTGCTGGGATTTGGTGACGGCAGGCTCGTCGCCCACCGCCGCGATGCGTTTTTTCAGGAGAGCGTTCATCAGCGTGGATTTGCCGACGTTGGGAATGCCCATAATCATCATCCGCAGCGGTTTGACGAGATCGTTGCGATGCGGCGCGAGCTGGCGGCAAAGCGTGGGGATTCTGGCCGGCGGGCAAAAGGCCGCGTCCGTTTTTTTACAGGAAATCGCCACCGCCCTGACGCCGGACTGCGCGTTGTAGAACGCCAGCCAGGCCTTTGTGGCCGCCGGATCCGCCAGGTCGGCCTTGTTCAAGACCTTGAGGCAGGGACGCTGGCGAAATTCCCGCAACTGGCGAATCATGGGATTGCAACTGGCTTCGGGCAGGCGGGCGTCGAGGATTTCGAGGACAACATCGGTTCGGGCCAGCGTTTCGGCGGCCTTTTTGCGGGCGGCGGTCATGTGGCCGGGAAACCATTGAATAGGCATACGTCTCTGCCAGAAAATTTGGAAGCGCCATTATCGCATTCCTTGCGGCGGGATTCGTTTTTACGTTTACGCCAACGATAAAAATGGAATACCATGCTCGACTTGCGTGTTTTTATTTTTCAAGGAAGTTCCCATGCTGAAGAAACTGTTGCCGCTGGCGCTCGTCGCCTGCCTTGCCCTGCCCGCCCTGGCGCAGGAAGCCGCCATCAAGAAAACCCTGGAAGACAAGCTGGGCGCGCCCGTGACGAGTGTCGCCAAATCCGGCTATCTGGGACTTTACGAAGTGTATGTGAACGGCCAGATTCTTTACACCGACGAAAAGGTCAGCGCCATCATCACCGGCAACCTGATCGACGCCAAGACCATGCGGAGCGTTACCGAGGAACGGGCCAGCAAACTGAGCGCCATCCAGTTTTCCGACCTGCCCCTGAATCAGGCCATCAAGCAGGTGCGCGGCAACGGCAAACGCGTCGTGGCAACCTTTGAAGACCCCAATTGCGGCTATTGCAAGCGTCTGGCCAAGGATTTAATCAAGCTGGACAACGTCACCATTTACACCTTCCTGCTCCCGATTCTGTCGGAGGATTCCCTGAAAAAATCCCGCCAGATCTGGTGCGCCGCCGACAAGGCCAAAGTCTGGAACGACTGGATGGTGAACGGCAAGGCGCCTTCCGGCAAGGAAGACTGCAACAGCGCGGCGGTACTCGATAACCGGACGCTCGGCCAGAAACTCAATATCCAGGGTACCCCCACCCTGTTCTTTGCCGATGGCAGCCGTATTCCCGGCGCGGCGCCCATCGCCAGCATCGAGCAGAAAATGGACAGCCTCGTCAAATAAGCCAGAACAGGCGCGGGTATGAAAAAGTTCGTCCTCCTTGTTGCGTTTTGCGCGGCGGCGCTGATGGTTTTCGAGGAAAGCCAGAACGCCACCCCGGAAGAAACCCGGCTCGACGATCTGCGGGTGGAGCGGGACATCCAGCGCGCCGCATTGCCGCTGGAACAGGCCATCAAGCTGGTGCGCGGCAACGGCGAACTGACGCTGGCGGTTTTTGAAGACCCCAACTGTCCGTATTGCAAGAAACTGGACAAAAAACTGGCGCAGCTTGACAACGTGACGCTCTACATTTTTCTGTACCCCATCCTGTCTGAAGATTCCCTGTCCAAATCCCGCCGCATCTGGTGCGCCGACGCGCCGGTTCAGGTCTGGCGCGACTGGATGGTGAATCAAAAAATCCCCGCTGGCACGGAAAGTTGCGATGTCACGGCGATTCGCAACAACCTGAAGTTCGGCCAGCAAACGCTGGGCATCCGGGGCGTTCCCTACCTGCTGCGGGTCAACTAGGCAGCGCGGACATTCCGATGCAAAATCGCGCTAAAATTCCTGCCGTCGCGGTATGCGGCGGCTCTTTTCCCACCCTTGGGGAGCACACATGCAGACCTCCACGGAAATCATTTCGACGCTGGGCGCTTTTGACCTGCGTTTGCTGCTGACGCTTCTGGTCATGCTCATCGCCGGGGCGTTCGGCGGGCTGGTCAATCACACGCTGGCCGAACGCCAGACCGGGGAGGCGAATCTTCCCCCGAATCCGCCCACCCCGGAAGCAGCGCGTCGCGCCCTCATCCGGGCGCTGGTGCTGGGCGTCCTGACGGCTCTGACCGCCCCCCTTGTGCTGGCCGTGCTTTCCAGCCCCCTGCTGGACAACATGGCGGCACGGCCTGCCCACCTGTATGTGTTCGCGGCTTTCTGTCTGGTCTATGTGCTGGCGATGCAGCGCATTTTTGGCAATCCGGTGGAGGCGCGCAAATTAAGGCAGTTGCAACAGGAATTGCGCCAGTTGCGCGAGCAGCAGACGGCCTGGCGTCAGTATCTGGAACCCCTGCTCCTGGCCGTTGAGGAAAAACAGAACGCCCCCAGAGAAGCCCTGACCTACAGCGACGTGGAAATCCTGCGGGCGCTGGCCGATGAAAGTTATGTGTATGGCAATCTGGCGGCGCTGACCGAAAAAACCACGCTGGGCCGCGAACTCATCAGCCAGCGCCTCACCGTGTTGAAAAACATGGGCCTCATCGACACCCGCATCACGGATAAAAACATTCTGCACTGGGTGATTTCCTCCCGTGGACGGCAGTCGCTTGCCGATCTTCAGGCGGGCCTGCTGGAAGGCGAAAAAAATCCCGCCGTCCGGGAAGCCCAGAATGGCGGCAAAAAAGTCGCCTGAGCCTTGGTTTTTTTAAGGAAACGCTGAATAATACCGTGCGCCCTGAGTCGATAATACCGTTCGTCCTGAGCCTGTCGAAGGGCGTTCTTCGTCAAATCAAGGACTTCGATGGTTCGGCAGCGCTCCACCATGCGCGGAGAGCTTCAGCCCGAACAGTCAGGAATGGTTCGGAGATTCCTTGACGTGTCTTTTTTTGCTCCACAAATTCTGCCCCGCAAAGAAAAAATCTCATGTCCCTCAATATCGTCATTCTGGCCGCCGGTCAGGGCAAACGCATGGTTTCGTCGCTTCCCAAGGTGCTGCACCCGCTGGCGGGCAAACCCCTGCTGGAGCATGTGCTGGACACCGCCCGCGCCCTGCATCCGGCGCGTCTGGTCGTGGTCTACGGGCATGGCGGCGAAACCGTGCGGCAGGCCATTGAGGCGGCAGGCGGCGGGGAGGGATTGCAATGGGTCTTGCAATCTCCCCAACGGGGGACGGGCGACGCCGTGCGGCAGGCGTTTTTCGCGCTGGAGCCTCACCTGCCAACACTGGTGTTGTATGGCGATGTGCCGCTCGCACAGGCGGCGACGCTGGAAGCGCTCATGCGCCAGCGCGGTCAGGGCGTCGGCCTTTTGACGGTGCGGCTTCCCAATCCGCACGGCTATGGTCGCATCGTGCGCGACGCGAACGGCGCGATTCAGGCCATTGTCGAAGAAAAGGACGCCACGCCGGAAGAACGCCAGATCGACGAAGTCAATACCGGCATCATGGCGTTGCCGCCGGAGCGATTGTCCCGCTGGCTTGCGGAACTCTCCAACGACAACGCCCAGGGCGAATATTACCTGACCGATCTGGTCGCCCAAGCCGTCGCGGAAGGCGTACCGGTCACGAGCACGCAGCCTGCCGGGACGTGGGAGGTTGAGGGCGTCAACAACAAGGCGCAACTGGCGGCGCTGGAACGTGTTCATCAGGGACGGCTGGCGCTGGCTCTGATGACGCAGGGCGTGCGACTGGCCGACCCGGCGCGTCTCGACATTCGCGGCACACTCGTCTGCGGCGAGGAGGTGAGCATCGATGTCGGCTGTGTGTTCGAGGGCAGGGTGACGCTGGCGAAATCGGCAGAAATCGGCCCGTATTGCGTTATCCGCAATACGGTGATTGAGGCCGGAGCGCGCATTGCCGCCTTCAGCCACATCGACGGCGCGAGTGTTGGCTCCGGCGCGGTGGTGGGGCCGTATGCCCGCCTGCGCCCCGGCGCGCAACTGGCCGAAGGCGCGCATGTCGGCAATTTTGTGGAAATCAAGAACAGCCAGATCGGCCCGTATTCCAAGGCCAATCATCTGGCTTACGTGGGCGACGCCCAGGTAGGGGCGCGGGTGAATATTGGCGCGGGCGTCATCACCTGCAATTACGATGGCGCGAACAAGTTCGTGACCGTGATCGAGGACGATGTATTTATCGGTTCCGACAGCCAGCTCGTCGCGCCAGTGCGCGTCGGCCAAGGCGCGACGCTGGGCGCGGGCACCACGCTGACCAAGGATGCCCCGCCGAACGCCCTCACGGTCTCCCGCGCCCGCCAGATGAGCCTGCCGGGCTGGAAGCGCCCACAGAAAAAGAGCGCCCCAAAACCCTGAATTCAGTGGCCGGGTTTTTTGGCGGCGGGTTTTTTGGGGGCGCTGGCCTTGCGGGCGGCAGAGGCGGCGGAGGCGGCTTTTTGGGGGGCGTCAGGCGGCGTTTCCGTTTCGGCTTCCGCTGCTTCCGCGTCGGCGCTTTGTTGCAGATGTTCCTGCATTTTCTGCATGATCGTCCACGGCCACAGGGCGGCGTTTTGCAGGCTTTCCCCGACGGAGGGGCCGTCACCCTCCTGAAAAGGCGATTCACTGACCTCTTCCTGTTCCACCATTTTGCCCATCGCCTGTACGGCGCTCAGGGTGGTGTTTTGCATTTCCAGCCCCTGAATGGTCATTTGCAACATGGAGAGGTTCATACGCAGCCAGCCTTCCACGGCCTTCAGGTCGGCAATTCGCTTGCTCAATTCCAGTGTATCAAAGGTCGGTGTGACCATGCCAGGCAGGGAAAAACCAACATTACCCCACATCTGGCGGACAAATTCCATGGGGTCTTGCGTTTGCTCGTTAGACATTTTGAACTCCTATGAAAGATGCAGCGATAAGTATATTACCTGAGAAAGCAGTCTACAGGCTGGCGTGAAATCAAGAAACCCCAAAAAAGTCTGGCCGGTACGGTCAAAGGAAAAAACAGGAAAATCCTGAAAAATAACGCGGTTCATTGGCCCCGACACAAAAAGCCAGGAAAACTCTGGACAAGGCCGTTCACCCTGAAGCTCTGGAAGGGCATTCCCCGTAAAAACAAGGGCAACGACTGCCTCAGCCCGAACGGGGGGAACTTGTGCAGAAATTTCCCAGGGTGATCGCTGCGGATTTTTGCGGCGTCGGTCATGGCGCGCCCGTTTCCACGCCCGGCCAGCCGGCAAGGTGGCTGGCCGCCAGATCGGCGAGGGCGGCGATCCAGGCTTCGCCTTCATTCAGGGCGGGGATGTAGTGGAAGGTATGACCGCCCGCCGTCAAAAACTGCTGTTTGCCGAGCAGCGCGATTTCTTCCAGCGTTTCCAGACAATCGGCGACGAAGCCGGGGCAGAGGACATCGACGCGGCGAATCCCCTCTTTGGCCAGCGCCTCCAGCGTGGCCGTGGTGTAGGGTTGCAGCCATTCGCTGTTGCCGAAGCGGGACTGGAAGGTAATCCGGTACTGTTCCGGCGCGAGTTCCAGCCGCTCGGCCAGCAGGCGGCCTGTGCGCTGGCATTCGTGAAAATAGGGGTCGCCCTGTTCCAGCGCGGCTTTGGGCAGGCCGTGA
>JAITNI010000019.1 GCA_031290535.1 Zoogloeaceae bacterium | reverse complement strand
CCCACCTGGCTGAACATGCGCTCGGAGCCGCAGCCGGGGAAGTAGAACACGGCTTCGCTTTCTTCGGCGCGTTCGGGGTCGCGGATGACCGGAATCACCGTGTCATCCTCAATATCGAGCAGGGCGCGGGAGGTGCGTTTGGGCAGGCCGTTCGGCATCGGCTTGTTGATGAAGTGGATGACCTGGGTTTTGAGGTCGGGGCGTCCGGTGCTGGCGGGCGGGTGTTTGACGCTGGCCTGAATCAGCCCCAGATATTTGCCGAAACGAAAGGCAAGGCGCTGCGCCCGTGTGCCCCAGTCGATCATGACCTTTCGTACCAGCTTGATGGCGGCGGGGTCTTTCAGGGAGAGAAAGGCCATCGCGGCGGCGGAGGCGGGGACGAATTTTTTCTTCCCCAGCCGCCGCAGGAAATTTCGCATGGCGATGGTGACGTCGCCAAAATCAATATCCACTGGGCAGGGGTTGGCGCAGCGGTGGCAGACGGTGCAATGGTCGGCGACATCGTTGAATTCGCTGAAGTGTTGCAGGCTGATGCCGCGCCGGGTCTGCTCCTCGTACAAAAAGGCTTCGATCAGCAAACTGGTGCCAAGAATCTTGTTCCTTGGGCTGTAGAGCAGGTTGGCGCGGGGCACGTGGGTGGAGCAGACCGGCTTGCACTTGCCGCAGCGCAGGCAGTTTTTAATCATCCCGGAAATGCGTCCGACATCGGACTGCTCCATAATGAGCGATTCCGCGCCCAGCAGCGAAAACGAGGGGGTGTAGGCGTTGGCGAGGTTGCCGCCCGCCATGAGTTTGCCCCTGTTGAAATGCCCTTCCGGGTCGACTTTGGCCTTGTATTCGCGGAAGGGGCGGATTTCTTCTTCGCTTAAAAAATCCAGTTTTGTAATGCCGATACCATGCTCGCCGGAGATGACGCCATCCAGCGACCTGGCCAGCGCCATGATGCGCTCCACCGCCCGGTTGGCGGTCTGGAGCATTTCGTAATTGTCGGAATTGACCGGAATATTGGTATGCACATTGCCATCGCCCGCGTGCATGTGCAGAGCGACGAACACCCGCCCGCGCAGCACTTCCTTTTGCACGGCGTCAAGTTTTTCGGAAAGCGGACGGAACACCGGGCCGTCGAAGATGAAGTCGAGCGGTTCCTTCAGTTCCCGCTTCCATGAAACGCGCACGGAATAATCCTGCAAGCGGTGAAAGAGGGTGGGCGAGGCCGCCTTGTTGGTGAGTTCGCCTGCGACAATATCGAATTCGGCAAACCGGGCTTCGGCCTCGGCAAGCGGCAGGTCAAGGTGATCCAGCAGCCACTGCCAGCGGGCGCGCACGGCGGCGACGTGCTCCTCTGCCTGTTCGCGCCGTTCGCCAATCAGCACGATTTTGTCCAGTTCCGTGTCGCCCACATTCACCGGCAGGTCGCCGCGCAAAAAATCCGCCAGCGCGTCGCACAGGGCGAGCTTGTTGCTGATGGAGAGTTCAATATTGATGCGCTCAATGCCGTCGCAATATTCGCCCATGCGCGGCAGCGGAATCACCACATCCTCATTGACCTTGAAGGCGTTGGTGTGGCGGGAAATGGCGGCAGTGCGGGAACGGTCGAGCCAGAATTTTTTGCGCGTCTCCGGCGTGACGGCGACAAACCCCTCCGCGCCGCGTAAATTGGCCAGTCGCACCACTTCGGCGGCGGCGGCCATGACGGCATCCTCATTGTGGCCGACGATGTCGCCAATCAGCACCATCTTCGGTCGTCCGTGGCGCTTGGCTTTGGTGGCGTAGCCGACTGCCTTCACATAGCGTTCGTCCAGATGCTCCAGCCCCGCCAGTTGCACCCCCGCCGCGTGACCCGCGCCGCCCGGCTTGAAATAATCGGTAATCTCGACAATCGACGGCACCGCCTCGCGCACCTGCCCGAAAAACTCCAGGCACACCGTGCGCGTTACTGGCGGCATTTTGTGCAGCACCCAGCGGGCAGCGACGATGATGCCGTCCGTCCCTTCCTTTTGTACGCCCGGTATGCCGCCGAGGAATTTATCCGTCACATCCTTGCCCAGCCCGGTTTTGCGACAGCGCGCGCCGGGGAGGGAGAGGATTTCTTCCGACAGCAATTTTTTGCCCTTCGGCGAAAAACGCTTCAGGCGAAATTGCGCCACTTCCTGCTCGTGAATCTTGCCGAAATTGTGATTCAGGCGTTCCACTTCCAGCCAGTCGCCAGCGGGCGTCACCATCTTCCACCAGGCGAGATTGTCCAGCGCCGTACCCCACAACACCGCCTTTTTGCCGCCCGCGTTCATGGCGATATTGCCGCCGACGCAAGAGGCCGAAGCGGAAGTAGGGTCGACCGCGAACACCCGTCCGGCCTTCGCCGCCGCCTCGGAGACGCGATCCGTCACCACCCCCGCGCCAGCGCGGAGCGTGGCATAGGGCGTCTGCATCCGCGCCTCGTCCCCCGGCAAGACGATTTCTTCCACCGGCGAAAGGTCAATCAGCTTTTCGGTATTGATGACCGCAGAATAACGATCCAGCGGCACCGCGCCGCCGGTGTAGCCCGTGCCGCCGCCACGCGGAATGATGGTCAGCCCCGCCTCGATGCAACCCTTGACCAGCGGCGCGACCTCGGCCTCGGTGTCCGGGGTTAGCACGACGAAGGGATATTCGACGCGCCAGTCGGTCGCGTCCGTCACATGCGCGACGCGGGAGAGGCCGTCAAAGGCGATGTTGTCGCGCCGGGTATGCCGACCAAGAATCTTTTCCACCTTGTGCCGCAGCCGCAAAGTTTCCCGAAACCATCCCTCGAACCGCGCCACCGCCGCCCGTGCCGCCTGCACCAGATGCGCGACTTTTTCGCTCAAGGCGTGGCTTTGCGCGGGGGTCAGCTCGTCTGATGTTGCATCCGCTTCCGCCGCCAGCCGCCGCTTTTCCACCTCCGCCAGCCGGTGATGCAAGGCGTTAACCAGCGCCTCGCGCCGCTCCCGGTTGGCAAGCAGATCATCCTCCAGATAGGGATTCCGCTCCACCACCCAGATGTCGCCCA
>JAITNI010000030.1 GCA_031290535.1 Zoogloeaceae bacterium | reverse complement strand
CTCTGAATATCCCGTTTGCCCTGAGCCTGGTCGAAGGGCGTGGTTCGATGGTTCGACAGGCTCACCATGAACGGAAAAGACAGGCTTACCATGCGCGGAAGGGCTTCACCATGAACGGAAAATGATGGGAACGACGATAACGGGATGCGCTTTCCTACCCTGCCTCCACAATCTCAAAATCATGCGTAATCTGCGCTGTTTTACCGAGCATGATGGAGGCGGAGCAGTATTTGTCCTTCGAGAGGTCAATGGCGCGGGCGACGGCTTCCGGTTTCAGGTTTTTGCCGCTGACGCGAAAATGAAAATGCAGGTGGGTGAACACCTTGGGGTCTTGTTCCGCCCGTCGGGCTTCCAGACGCACCTCGCAGCCAGAGACTGCGTGACGGCCCTTTTTCAGAATCATCACCACATCAAAGGCCGTGCAGCCGCCCGTGCCCGCCAGCAGCATTTCCATCGGACGCGGAGCCAGATTGCGTCCGCCCGCGTCCGGCGCGCCGTCCATGCTGACCAGATGGCCGCTGCCCGTCTCCGCCACAAAGGCCATCCCGCCTTCTCCCAACCACTTGACGTTGCATTTCATGTTGCGATCTCCTTCAAAATGTCTGGCATTCTAGCCAAACCGAACCCCGCTGCGGGGAACAAATGTTGTGGCGCACAAAAAAACTTTACTTTACCGGTCAAAAATGGCTTGGGTTCCACCGGGCCGTAAAGCCATATAGACATTAAAAATCAATGGGTTACGCTTGTTATCATGCCATTAATTCTCATTCCGTATGGTTTGTGCGCTGCAAAAAAATTCTTGCTTTTCCCAAAAAGCGCGTTATAATACCGTGCATTGAAACCGTCGGTTTCCGGCCGTTTCTGTGTTTGTCTCCTCCACCTTCTGATAGTGTGGATTTATGCGGTCATACCCTGATGTGACCGCATTTTTTTGTCCACTTTTTCGCGCCTGCCGTCAAATTCGGGTACAAAAAAACCGGCGCCCTTCGGGAAGGGAAGCCGGTGTTGTGCCCGAGTAGGGATGCCTTGCCGGTCGACGCGCCGCAAAAAAACTCAGGCGGCGGCCTGAACCGGGATTTGGTGGCCGATGCGGGCGATGCGATTGCGCGCGTCGGCGTACACCAGCCGGGGTTCGTAGCGGGCGCTGATTTCCGCCTCGTCCAGCGTCGCAAAACTGGCGATAATCAGCAGGTCGCCGGGCGCGGCCTTGCGGGCGGCGGAGCCATTGACCGAAATAATGCCGGAACCGCGCTCGGCGCGAATGGCGTAGGTGGTGAACCGCTCGCCATTATGGATGTTCCAGATGTCAATCTGCTCGTATTCCCGGATGTCCGCAGCTTCCAGAAGGTTCTCGTCAATGGCGCAAGAGCCTTCGTAGTGCAGCTCGGAATGGGTGGTTGTGACCCGGTGCAGCTTGGACTTGAGCATGGTTCTCTGCATGGCATCATCCGTCACAAGGTAGGTTGAGGGATTCGCATTTTAGCGACTAAATTCAGGCTGTCAAACAAAGAATGCGGAAGCGTCGCCATCTCAAACCTCCAGGTTGTCAATAAGCCGCGTCTGACCCAGGCGCGAAGCCGCCAGAATCACCAGTTTTTGCCCGTCCGGGCGGGGCAGCGCGAGGTCGGCCTGCTGGCGCACGGCGATATAATCGGTTTTCCAGCCGTGTTTGTCCAGTGCGGCGACGGCCTCCTGTTCCAGAGTCTCGCGTTGTGCAATGCCTTCGTCCAGCAGCTTTTGGCGCAGGACGCGCAGGGTCTTGATGAGACGCGGGGCTTCCTGATGTTCCGCCGGGGAAAGATAGGCGTTGCGCGACGACAGGGCCAGACCGTCCGTGTCGCGTGTGGTTTCCACGCCCACAATCTCGACAGGCAAGGCCAGTTGCCGGGTCATGGCGCGGATCAGCATCAGTTGCTGGTAATCCTTCTTGCCAAACAGCGCCGCCTGCGGCTGGACGCAGTTGAACAGTTTTAACACCACCGTCGCCACGCCCCGGAAATGTCCGGGACGAAACGCGCCTTCCAGCAGATGCTGCAAATCGGGCGGCTCAACAAAATAACCTTGCGGCTCCGGGTACAGGTCGGATTCCGTTGGCGCAAAGAGCACATTGACGCCCGCCGTCGCCAGTTTGGCGCGGTCTGCATCAAAGGTGCGCGGATAACGGTCAAAATCCTCGTGCGGGCCGAATTGCAGGCGATTGACAAAAATGCTCGCCACCACCGTGTCGGCGTATTGACGGGCGGCGCGCATCAGGGTCAGGTGGCCTTCGTGCAGATTGCCCATCGTGGGCACAAACGCGACGCGGCTGTGGCCTTGCAGGCGTTGCCGCAGGGCGTCAATGGAAGAATGCGTGTCCATAGGAATGAGCGGGGAGGTTAATAAAACTGATCGACGCCGGGAAACACGCCCGCCTTCACTTCGCGCACATAGGCGGCGACGGCGGCTTGCACGCTGTCAGAGCCGGTCATGAAATTTTTGACAAACCGCGCTTTTTTTCCGGCGCTGATGTTCAGCATGTCGTGTAAAACCAACACCTGACCGGAGGTTTCCGCGCCCGCGCCGATGCCGATGGTGGGAATGGCCAGTTGCCGGGTCAGTTCCGCGCCCAGAGGGGCGGGGATGGCTTCCAGCACCATCAGGCTGGCCCCCGCGTCTTCGAGCGCCAGCGCGTCTTCGCGCAGCTTTTGGGCGGCGGCTTCGTCCTTGCCCTGCACCCTGAAGCCGCCCAACTGGTGCACCGATTGCGGCGTCAGGCCCAGATGGGAACACACCGGAATGCCGCGCCGGGTCAGGAATGCGGTGGTGGCGACCATTTCCGCGCCGCCCTCGATCTTGACCATCTGCGCCCCGGCGGCCATCAGGCGGGCGGCATTGCGGAACGTCTCCTCCGGGCTGATTTGCGAAGTGCCGAAGGACATGTCCGCCACCACCTGCGCGCGCCGGGAACCCCGGACGACGGCCTCGGTATGGTAGATCATGTGTTCCAGCGTCACGGGCAGGGTGGTCGTCTGTCCCTGCACCACATTGCCGAGGGAATCGCCCACCAGCAGGGATTCAACGCCCGCTTCGTCCAGCAGGTGCGCGAAACTGGCGTCGTAGCAGGTGAGCATGGCAATTTTTTCGCCATTCTGGCGCATCTGGACAAGGTCGAGATGCGTCAAACGGCGGGTTTGGGGGTGTGCGGACATAAATCAGTCAACAGGCGAAAAGGATGAGGGACGTTATCCTAACAGCGAAAAGGACGGCGCGGGGAAACGAAGCGCGAAATTTGGCGTCACTGCGCGAGCGTGCCTTTGACGTCACGGGGGAGCAAGCGCGGCGTCGCCCGCCTCCGGCGGCCAGTTTTCGCATTTTACATGCGTGCCGAACGCGCCCCGGCGGCGGTCGGCAAAATAACGTTCGAGGCAAAAGCGCACACTGGGGAAGGCCAGTTCTGCCCACGGAATTTCTTCTTCCCGCCACAGTGCCGTTTCCAGACTCTCGACGCCGGGGGCGTGCTGGCCGTCCGTGAGCGTTCCCCGATAAAAAAGATGCGTCTGGCTGATGGCGGGAATATCCACCAGCGCAAAGAGCGCCTCAATGCGAACCTGGGCGCAGGCTTCCTCAAGGGTTTCCCGGAGGGCGGCCGCCTGAGTGCTTTCCCCGTTTTCCATGAAGCCCGCCGGGAGCGTCCATCGCCCCAGACGCGGCGCAATGGCGCGGCGGCAGAGCAGGACGCGCCCCTGCCATTCGGCGACGCAGCCCAGCACCAGCTTGGGGTTTTCGTAATGAATCGCGCCGCAGGCGTCGCACACGGCGCGTGGGCGGTTGTCGCCTGCCGGAACGCAGTGGCGGACGGGGTGGCCGCAGTGGGGACAGTAACAAATCATGGCGAAATTTTAGGATAATTCGGGAAGTTTAGCATTGCAGGGATTGGCGCTCCGGTTGATAATGCCCCGATTGCCGCCGCGCCCGTCGTATTTTCTCATGCAGGAAGAATTGGCGGTGGTCGAAATGGCGGCAAGCCATTACAATGGCGGGCGTCACTTTTACTCCAATCCAGATTGCCTGTTGCGGGCGCAGAGGAAAGCGCATGCTTTTAATTATTGGCTACATCATCATTCTTGCTGCGGCCATCGGGACGTTTTCGGTACACGGCAGCCTCGCCGCCCTTTGGATGCCGATGGAGTATCTGGCCATTCTGGGTCTCCTGATGGGCGGCTTTGTGGCGAGCAATAACGGCAAGGTCATCAAGGCGGTGCTGGGCGCTTTGCCGAGCCTGTTCAAAGGCTCGCCCTACACCAGGGCGTATTATGTGGATGTGCTGGCGCTGCTGTTTGAAGTGCTCGCCAAGGTTCGCAAGGAAGGGCTGATGTCCATCGAGAACGACGTGGAAAATCCCGACGCCAGCCCGATTTTTTCCAAATACCCGGACATTCTCCGCAATCATCACGTCATTGAATTCATGACCGACTATCTGCGCATGATGGTCGGCGGCAACCTGAACACGCTGGAAATCGAAAGCCTGATGGAGCAGGAACTCGAAGCGCATCACCACGAACTCTCCACCCCGGCGCACGCCGTGCAGATGTCCGGCGACGCGCTGCCCGCGTTCGGGATTGTGGTGGCGGTGATGGGGGTGGTCAACGTCATGGGATCGGTGGGCGAGCCGCCCGCCGTGCTTGGCAAGATGATCGGCGGCGCGCTGGTGGGCACGTTTCTCGGGATTCTGGTTTCCTACGGCTTTGTGCAGCCGGTGGCCTCCTTGCTCGCGCACCGGGCGGATGACGATTCGCGGGTGTATGGCGTCATCAAGGCGGTGCTGTTGGCCTCCATGTCCGGCTACGCGCCGCAGGTGGCGGTGGAGTTTGGCCGCAAGAACCTGCCTTCCGGAGCGCGTCCGAGCTTTATCGAACTCGAAGAAGAACTGAAGAGCCGCAAGGGAAGATGATGCCTGATTTGCGCCTTCTCTCCTCCTGCCGAATCTCTTGCCAAGGCTTGCCAGGATGAGTGACGATTCCTCCCGTCCCATTGTCATCAAGCGCGTCAAGAAAAGCGCTGCCGCCGCGCATGGCGGGGCGTGGAAAATTGCCTACGCCGATTTTGTGACGGCGATGATGGCCTTCTTTTTGCTCATGTGGCTGCTGGGTTCCACCGCCAAGGGCGATCTGGAAGGCATTGCCGATTTTTTCCAGAATCCGCTCAAGCTGGCGGCGGACGGCGGCAGCGGCGTGGGCGACGCGACGAGCATTATCAACGGCGGCGGGCAGGATTTGACGCGCAGCTCCGGGCAGGTCAAACAGGGCGATGTGGAAGCGGAAAACCGGCGCATTTCGCTCCGGGACAAACGGCTGGCCTTTGAGCGTCAGGAGCGGCAATCGCTCGAAACCCTGAAGCGGCGCATCGAAAAGCTGATTGAGGATTCGCCGCAACTCCTCCAGTTCAAAAACCAGTTGCTGCTGGACATCACCACCGAAGGGCTGCGGATTCAGATTGTTGATGAATTGAACCGGCCCATGTTCGATCTGTCCAGCGACCAGTTGAAGCCCTACACCCGCGTCATTTTGCGTGAAATCGGCGCGGTGTTGAATGGCGTGCCGAATCGCCTGAGTCTGGCCGGACATACGGACGCCGCCCAGTTTTCCGGCGGCGCGCGGGGCTTTTCCAACTGGGAGCTGTCGGCCAACCGCGCCAACGCCTCGCGCCGGGAACTGGTGGCGGGCGGCATGGACGATCTCAAGGTGCTGCGCGTGGAGGGGCTGTCGTCCTCGGTGCTCTTTGACCCGAACGACCCCTTGAATCCTATCAACCGCCGCATCAGCATCATCGTGCTCAATAAACGCACAGAAACCGCCATTCTGGAAAATGGCCCCGAGTATTATCTGGAAGACACGGAACCCCTGTCAGCGGCGGAACCCTGAACGCCAGACCCACCACAAGGAACGCGGCATGACCCCCACGCCAGAGACGCCTCCCAGACCGCCCACGCTCACCGAGCGGCTGGCGGCGATTCGTCAGGCCAGCAACGCCACCCAGGGCACGGGCGGCAGCAGCGTGCAGCGCGAGTTTGAATTCCGGGCGGCGGATTTCGAGCGAGTGAGGAAGCTGATTTACGCCCACGCGGGCATTTCGCTCTCGCCTACCAAGCAGGACATGGTGTACTCGCGTCTGGCGCGCCGTCTGCGCGCCAAGAACATGAAAAATTTCGCCCAGTACCTCGACCATCTGGAAGCCAGCCATGACGCCGGGGAGTGGGAGCTGTTCGTCAATTCGCTCACCACCAATCTCACCTCCTTTTTCCGCGAGCCGCACCATTTTCCCCTGCTGGCCGAGCATCTCAAAAAAGTGGCGCTGACGCGAAAACAGATCAATATCTGGTGCTGCGCCGCCTCCACCGGCGAGGAACCCTATTCCATCGCCATGACCGTGGCGGATGCCTTTCCCAGGGGCAGCGGGCAGCAGGTGAGCATTTTGTGTTCCGACCTCGATACCGATGTGCTGGCCTCGGCGGAAAAGGGCGTCTACCCCTTTGAGCGGGTGAGCCGGATTCCCGGCGGGGAATTGCAGCGCCATTTCAGCAGGGGGACGGGCGCGCAGGAAAACATGTGGATTGCCCGCCCGGAATTGCGGCGCATGATGAGTTTCAAGCGCATCAATCTGCTGGAACCGAACTGGCCGGTGCGCGGGCCGCTGGACGTGATTTTTTGTCGCAATGTGATGATTTATTTTGACAAGCCCACCCAGTACAAAATTCTCGCCCGCTTCGCGCCGCTGTTGCAAAAGGAGGGCCTGCTGTTTGCCGGGCATTCGGAAAATTTTTTACACGCGGTCGATCTGTTTCATTCTCTGGGCAAGACGGTGTATGCGCTGGCGCATAAAACGCCGGGTTGAAGTCAACATGGAGTCTGCATGAAAATTCGCGTTCTGGTCGTCGATGATTCCCTGTTCATGCGGAAGCGTCTGATCGAGATCATCAATGCCGCGCCGGATATGGAAGTGGTGGGCAGCGCCCCGGATGCCGAAGCCGCCCGGGAAATGATCGCCGCCCTGAATCCCGATGTACTGACGCTGGATGTCCAGATGCCCAAAACAACGGGGCTGGAGTTTTTGGAGCAGATCATGCGGGAGCGCCCCATCCGGGTCGTCATGGTTTCCGCCTTTACGCTGGAGGGGTCGCAGGCCACCTTGAAGGCGCTGGAACTGGGCGCGATTGATTTTATTTCCAAGCCGCGTGCCGATACCCTGCAAGAATATGGCCGCGAACTGGCGGAAAAAATCCGCACCGCCCGCATGGCGCGTCTGCCGCTGCGCCTGCCGCCACACACGCCCTCGCGCCTTGCCCCTCCCGTCAAAAAAACCTTGGCGTCCGCCACGCCCCCTGTTTCTGGCGCGTCCGTCCGCAATGAGGCGGGGAGGGCGTCTTTCATGGGCGCGGGCAAGGTGATTTTTCTGGGGGCTTCAACGGGCGGCACGGAAGCCATCAAAAAATTCCTGCTCGGCGTTCCCGCTCAGTGTCCGCCGATTCTGATGGTGCAGCACATGCCGGAAACCTTTACGCCCTCCTTCGCCGCCCGCTTGAATGACCTGTGCCAGCCCAGGGTGCTGGAATCCCAGGGCGGGGAGGTCGTCACGCCGGGCACGGTGTACCTCGCGCCGGGACATTCACACCTGCGGGTGCGCCGCGAGGGCGCGGGTCTGGTGACGGAGCTGGCGCAGACGGAACCCGTCAATCGCCACCGCCCGTCCGTGGATGTGCTCTTTGACGCCGCCGCCGCGCTGATGGGCAGCCGCGCTGTTGGCGTCATTCTCACCGGCATGGGCAAGGACGGCGCGCAGGGGCTTTTGAAAATGCGGCAGGCCGGGGCGAGAACCTTCGGTCAGGATGAAGCCAGTTGTGTGGTGTACGGAATGCCCAAGGAAGCCTTTTTGATCGGCGCGGTCGAAGAAGTCGCCAGCATCGACCAGATGGCGGCAAGGGTGCTGGCGCAGTTCGGCATCCATGCGCTGTAGGGGCGGCGAAAAGGCCGGAATGTCCTGTTGTGTGCCCGTTTGGTAACGGTACGCGACAAAATCGGCCAGACCGGGCGGGGCTGCCGTACACTTTCACATACCGCGCCAGCCGGAACCACGGAAACCGGCGCGCCGCGAGGACGCATTTTGCCTTGATGCGCGCTGTGGCAAATTTTGTTTGCGGGGGGATGTGCTATAACGGGGTAACAGTTCCAGTGAAAGGGATTTCTGTGTATCCTTCCACTATGTGCTGGCGGCGCGCGGGGATGGTCGCCTGAAACCTGTAAGGAATTGAAAATGTCTGAACTTCTGAAAAGCATTGACGAGCGCACCAAACTGGCGGGCACCAACAAGCTGGAAATCCTGCTCTTTTCCCTTGGGGAGGACAAGCGTACCGGGCGGCGCGAAACCTTCGGCATCAATGTGTTCAAGGTGCGCGAGGTCATGCGGACGCCGCCGATCACCACCGCCCCGGAAATGCCGCCCGCTGTTGAAGGCATGGTGAGCCTGCGCGGCGTACTGGTGCCGGTCGTGGATTTGGCCCGTTACGCGGAAGTCAATTCCGATACGCCACGCGGCATCATGATTGTCACCGAATATAACGGTCATACGCAGGGGTTTCTGGTGGAGGCGGTCGATACCATTCTGCGTCTGGACTGGAGCATGATGCGCGTGCCGCCGGAAATGCTGATGGCCCAGATGGGCGGTCTGGTGACGGCGGTGACGGAACTCGACGATGGTCGCCTCATCATGATGATGGACGTCGAAAAAGTGCTGGCCGATACCGCCCACAACGCCGAGGAAGACGATATTCGCTTCAAGAGCATCACGCCGCTGGACAACCCGGACGTCACCGTGTTTTTCTGCGACGATTCCATTGTGGCGAGAAAACAGATCATCCGTGCGCTGGAAGTCATGGGCGTCAAATACGTTGCGGCCAACAACGGGCGGCAGATGTGGGAAGAACTGGAAAAAATGGCCGATTACGCCAAGGCGACGGGCAAAACAGCGGCGGAAGCCATCAGTCTTGTCCTCACTGATATTGAGATGCCGGAAATGGACGGCTACATCCTGACCAAAAAGATCAAGAACGACGCCCGCTTTGCCGCCATTCCCGTCATCATGCATTCTTCCCTCTCCGGCATGTCCAACCAGCAGTTGGGGCTTTCGGTGGGTGTGGATGAATACGTGCCCAAGTTTGAGCCGCAGCGGCTTTCCGAAACCCTGGCGCGCCGGTTGACCAAAACCCTGCCCGCGACGACCGCCGCCTGATTCTGGAGACCTTTCAAAATGGCGCACAACAAGAATCTACTGGAGGGTGTGGATGCCCGCACCCGGCTGGCTGGCTCCAACCAGATGGAAATCCTGCTCTTTTCCCTCGGCACGCGGGAAACGTTCGGGATCAACGTGTTCAAGGTGCGCGAAGTCGGGCGCACACCGCACATCACCAAAACGCCCAACATGCCGCGTGGCGTGGAAGGGCTGATTTCCCTGCGCGGCAATGTGATTCCCGTCCTCTCGCTCGTCTCTTTTCTCGACCTGGAAAATCCGCCCACGGCGCTGGGCGGCACGATGATGGTGGCCGAATATTCCAAGCGCACGCTGGGTTTTCTGGTGCATGAGGTCGACCGCATCATCCGCATGGACTGGGAGCGGGTCAAAGCGCCGGAAGGGCTGATTAGCAACAATCAGGGGCTGATTACCTCGGTGATTGAACTCGATAACGGACATCTGGTTTCCATTCTGGACGTGGAGCAGATTTTGTCGAACGCCTTTGGCGAGGCCGTGATTGTGGATATTCTGCCCGCCAGGGTGCAGGAAGACGCCAGCGTCTTTTTTGCCGACGATTCCATCGTGGCGCGCAAAAAGATCATCGAGGTACTGGACAAGCTGGGCGTCAAGCACAAACACGCCACCAACGGCGCGGAAGCCTGGACGCGCCTGCAAGCCATTGCCGCGCACAGCCAGCAGACCGGCAAACCCCTGCGTGAAGAAATCAACCTGATTCTGGTCGATGCGGAAATGCCGGAAATGGACGGCTACGTGCTGACCAAAAACATCAAGTCCGACGCCCGCTTTGAAGGCGTGCCCGTGGTCATGCATTCCTCGCTGTCGTCCGAAGCCAACAAGGCGATGGGGCGTTCGGTGGGGGTGGATGCCTATGTGGCCAAGTTCGACGCGGAAGTATTGTCCGATACCTTGCGACCCCTGATTGAGCGATAAAAATCATGCCTGTTGATCCCGCCAAACTGAAAATTCTGGTGGTGGACGATTTTTCCACCATGCGGCGCATTGTCCGCAATCTTCTGAAAGACCTGGGCTTTACGAATGTCGATGAGGCCGAGGATGGCGTCGCTGCCCTGCAAAAACTCAATGGCGGCGATTTCGATTTCGTGGTGACGGACTGGAACATGCCGAACATGGACGGCCTGACCCTGTTGCAGACCATTCGTTCCTCGCCGGCCTTGAAAGACCTGCCGGTGATGATGATTACGGCGGAAGCCAAGAAGGAAAACATCATCGCCGCCGCGCAGGCCGGGGCAAGCGGGTATATCGTCAAACCCTTCAACGCGGCAACGCTCTCCGAAAAGCTGAACAAGATTTTCGACAAAATGGGCTAGGCACAAGGAGCGCAACCAATGACAAATGCTAATGATTCTGCCGACCTTGAGGCACTCTTTGATTCCGTGGCTGCCAGTGTGCGCGCTGCCGCGCCGCCTCCGCCACCACCACGTCCCGCCGCCGCGCCTGCCCGCGCGACGAGCGACAACGACGACCTGCAAGCCCTGTTCGACAGCGTTGTGGCCGAATCCCAATCTCACACCGCTTCCGCCGCCAGCGGCAGCATCCTGCCCGTTGCGGAAGGCGGCGAGGGTGATGCAGCGGATGACGAATGGCCCTCACAGGCCAGGGTGTTCAACAGTCTGGGGCAAATGGCGCGCCAGTTGCACAGCACCCTGCACGAACTGGGCTACGACAAACTTCTGGAACAAACCGTCAGCAATACCCTGCCGGACGCCAAGGATCGGCTGGCCTACGTTGCCAGCCTGACCGAACAGGCGGCTTGCCGGGTCTTGAATGCCACCGATGTCGCCAATCCGGCGGTCGATGCGCTGGAAGCCGCCGCCAAAGCTCTGGGCGGGCGTTGGGACAAGGTGTTTGCCGGCCAGATGAGTACCGCCGAATTCAAACAGTTGGCGACCGAGACCCGCGCCTATCTGAACAGCGGCCTTTCCGACAAAACCGGCATCCTGAAAGCGCAGTTGCTGGAAATCATGATGGCGCAGGATTTTCAGGATTTGACCGGACAGGTCATCAAAAAAATCGTCAGTCTGGCCCAGGAGCTTGAAAACGGCCTGATGAAAGCGTTGATTGAAGTCGTGCCCCTGAACAAACGTTCGGAGGAAGTCACCACCCTCATGAATGGCCCGGTCATCAATGCCGAAGGCCGTTCCGATGTGGTGGTCAATCAGCAACAGGTCGACGATCTGCTCGACAGCCTGGGTTTTTAGAAGGGAGAAACGAAAATGAGCGACTTTGCTGGCATGGAAGATCTGTTGCAGGATTTCTTGCAGGAGGCCAACGACCTCTTGTCGGATGTCGACAACAAACTGGTCGATCTGGAAAAAATGCCCGATGACCGGGGCTTGCTGAACGACATTTTTCGGGGCTTTCACACCATCAAGGGCGGCGCGGGGTTTTTGAACGCGGCGGAACTGGTGACGCTGTGCCATCGCACGGAAACCCTGTTCGACAAGCTCAGGAACGGAGAATTGCGCCTGTCGCCCGAATTGATGGATCTCATCATGATTGCGACCAAGGGCGTGCGGGACATGTTTGGCGACCTTTCCGCCAGCGTCCTGCCGCAAGCCGCGCCGCCGGAACTCATCAGCGCCCTGGAAGCCGCCGCGCGCGGGGAAGGGGAGACCGCCGCCCCCGCGCCTGCTGCTGCCGCCTCTGCCACGGCAGGCACCCCCGCGCCGGATTGGGATGCCCTGCACGCCGCTGTGGGCGGCGCGACCGCCGCGACAGGCGAAGTGATCCCGCGCCACGAGGCGAACGCGGCGGCAGACGCTGCCCATGCCATTCAGACGGCCCCGCCGCCCGCCGCGCCCGCCGTCAAGTCGTCCGGCGGCGGCGGACGGAGTTCTGGCGTGCGGCGGGCGGAGGAAAAATCCCGCGAAACCACCATCCGGGTCGATACCTCGCGGCTCGATCAGGTGCTGAACCTGTCGGGTGAAATCGGCCTGACCAAGAACCGGCTCACCAGCCTCAGAGCCGACATTCTGGCGGGCAAGAACGATTCCGAAACCCTGCACGCGCTCGATCAGGCGGTGAGCCAACTGGATTTGCTGGTCTCCGACCTGCAAAACTCGGTGATGAAGACCCGGATGCAGCCGATTGGACGGCTGTTCCAGAAGTATCCCCGCATCGCCCGCGATCTGGCGCGGCAACTGGGCAAGGACGTGGAACTGGTGCTGGCGGGGGAAGAAACCGAAGTCGACAAAACCATGATCGAGGATTTGTCCGACCCCTTGATTCACCTGATTCGCAATGCCGTCGATCACGGCGTCGAAGACCCCGGCGAACGGGCGGCGGCGGGCAAGTCCGCCAAGAGTCTGGTGCGGCTGGAAGCGCGTCAGGAAGGCGACCACATTGTTTTGATCGTGGCCGACGACGGGCGCGGCATGGTGGCCGACCGCATCCGCGCCAAGGCGGTTGAAAAGGGGCTGATTACCGAAGAGGAAGCCAATACGCTGGATGACCGGCAGAGCTTCAATCTCATCCTGTTGCCCGGTTTTTCCACTAAGACGGAAATTTCCGATGTTTCCGGGCGCGGCGTCGGCATGGACGTGGTGAAGACCAATATCCAGAAACTGAACGGCTCCATTGAAATCCGTTCCGAACCCGGCAAGGGTTCCGTATTCCTGATTTCGCTCCCCCTGACGCTGGCGATTTTGCCGGTGCTCCTCGTGCTGCTGGAAGACCAGCCCTTCGCCCTGCCGCTCTCGCTGGTGCGCGAAATTCTGCCCATCGAGCGCGACAAGGTGCAGGAAGTGGGCGGCAAATCGACAATGGTGGTGCGCGGCGAAATCCTGCCGCTGGTCTCGCTCGCCAGCCTGCTTGGCTGGCCGCAGAACCGCTATCCCGAATTCGGCGTCTTCATGCAGACGGCGGAGCGGAGTTTTATTCTGGGCGTAGACAGTTTTGCTGGCCGCGACGACGCGGTCATCAAATCCCTGGAGGATTTCCGCCCGCACGGCGTGGCAGGCGTCACCACGCTCTCCAATGGCCAGATCGTGCTCATTCTGGACATGAAGGAACTCCTCTCCGAAAGCCCCCGCATCGACAGCGGTCGCCTGCCTGCGGTGCTGGACTCGGTGTAGGGATAGGGATCAGCAACGGAAATCCGGCGTTGGAGATTGCCCGAAGGGAAAAGCTGGGTTACGGCCTTTGGCCTGACCCAGCCTGCGCGCACTGCTGAAATGTCCTCAAGATTCATGCAGATTTCATTGGTTTTATAGCCGTTCCCATAATTTTTCGTTCATGGTGAGCCTGTTTTTTCCGTTCATGGTTCGACAGGCTCAGTCCGAACGGCTGGAAGTTGTTCAGCGCTTCCTGAACAGAAAATTATGGGAACTATACATGGCGGCGTCGGCGCGTTGGGGGAGGGAGGCTTGGGATTCGTGGGGGAGAGGTCTTTGGGGGACACTGGCGCTGAAAGTCATCGGATTGACCGATCAAGACGCGACATTCCGGCACGGGAAATGCGTGGCGTGGGGATGGTTTACAGCGTCCTGAAAGTCTGCAAAAACCCGCCAAGCCAATCGCCATGCGGGTTTTGATGGTCGGAGTGACATGATTCGAACATGCGACCCCTGCGTCCCGAACGCAGTGCTCTACCGG
>JAITNI010000263.1 GCA_031290535.1 Zoogloeaceae bacterium | reverse complement strand
CACAGCCCCTGTCGCATGTCCGCGCCGATCTGCCCACGCTGGTTCGCGCCGTAGCGCTGGCCGACGATGGGGGCCAGCGCCTGCAAGACGCCGCCCAGACCAAGCATCAGGGTCACATACAGCCCGGAACCCACCGCCACGGCAGCCAGATGCCCGGTGGAATACCGCCCGACGATCACGGTATCCGCCACCATCATGCCAATGGAAACCATCTGCGCCACCAGCACCGGCCAGGAAAGCTGAAGGATGCGTCGGGCAAGAGAGGAGAAATTGTCTGCGCTCAAATTAAAAACCCCCTGCACCAAGAGGGGGCATGACCTTGTTTACCAACGCGCATTCTGCCTTTGTCCGGGCGCTTCGGCAAGCACCCTTTGAGGTGAAATCTCCGGGCTAGCAGCCCGTCTCTGGAAACCCAAAACCGTTTCTGCCCTTCTTCTTTACACCGTACATGGCATGATCGGCGGCTTTCAGGAGCGAATTTTCGTCTGCGGCATGATCGGGGAAAATGGCAATGCCGATGCTGATGCCAACCTGGCAGGTCGCGCCGTTGATGTCGATGGGTTTTGATATTTCCGCAATGATTCTGGCGGCGGCGGTATCGACCTGGGTGTGATGGGTTATTTTGGAGAGGATGATGACGAATTCGTCGCCGCCGATTCTGCCGACAATATCCGATTCACGCACGCAGTCCTGCAAACGTTTTGCCACGGCGCACAGAACGGCATCTCCGGCGGCATGTCCAAGGCTGTCGTTGATGGGTTTGAATTTGTCCAGATCGGCGAACATGAGCGCGCACGCATAGTGTTCACGTTTGGCCAGCGCCAGCAGATGACGCAGGTGGCTTTTCGTTTTCCTGAGATTGGGAAGCTGGGTGAGCGGGTCGTGGTCGGCGATGTATTCCACATCCCGAAGCCGTTGCCGGGTTGGCATGGTGGCGAGATAGGTGGCAAGCGCCTGCACCGTTTCGACGTCGTTTTTACCCAGCTTGGGGTGAAAGGGGCGTTCTTCGAGGACACGCCCCGTTACCAGCAGGGCTGTCACCTTATCGCGCAGGAGAATCGGCGCGGAAATGAAATAAGGCAGGGCCAACGCGGCGCGGAAATCGGCAAAACGCGCGGCGGGGTCTTCTCCCGTCACCAGTACCGGAAGGCGCAGATCAAGCAGTTCCGGGGGAACGGTGACGGGATGGCGATAAATCTCTTTTTCTTCGCGGGCGGAATAGCCCTGTAGCGTGTAGACCTGAAACACCGCCCCCTCTTTGGGAATCAGCATGGCGGTGCGCTGCATCCCCAGCACCGCATTGATGCGACGGCTCACGGGGATAAAAAGCTGGCGAAAATCCGTGTTTTGATCCAGCGTGGCGAGTTCGGCCATCAGACGAAAGCCTTTGCGCTTCTGCTCCAGTTCAAGGCTCATGTCTACGGAGCGGCGCTCGATTTGCAGGGAGCGGGCGGTTGACTGTTCCGCGAGGCGCTGAAAATAATGCAGCGCCTTTTGCATTTCTTCCATGTCCACGTCTGTTTTCATTGCGGTACGCTCAAAATACAAAAAACGCCTGTCCAGTCCAGAGGACGGGAGTAGCCCATGACCGGGGCAATTTCCACCCCGGAGTACATGCCCAGCAGAGGAACCCGACCCGCGACGACGTTGCGGACTTCCAGAGCGTCTTCCAGATCATTGCCCGCATAGGCGGCGGCGCGACCCGCGCAATTGATATACAGCGCCAGAACGGGTTTTCGTCCCCTGATTTCGCTGAATAGGCGTTCGACCTTGGGGCGGATGTAATCGAGGTCGAGGCTGTGATACATGAGTTGGAATTCCGTCCCTGCCACCATGTCCGGTTCAAACATCACCAGGCCATTGTGCGCCTTGTCGATGGTCAGGCAGAGGTGATTGGCGTAATTGTCGTCATTGAAAGCCTCCCATTTCTGACCGCGATTCATGCCGAAAGTCAGGAAAAAGGGGTATTCCTCCGGCGGCACGCCTGCACCCAGCAGGTTTTCCATGAAAGTGAGCGCGGGTTGTCCATCAATTTCAAGGATGACCGGCCCTTCGGCACGGGTGACGGTGTAATAGCCGGTGGCCGGACGGCAGCCATGCATGATGGTGGTGTCGATGCGAACCTCTGCGGAAAAGCGCAACGCCAGCGCATGATGACTCACGATTTCCGCGCCCGTCCATTGTTGGGTCGCGGAGCCAGCGTAATCGCCCATGAAACCGGCTCCGACCAGCGCGGGCAAAAACCCCAGCCCTTCCTGTATTCCGAGCAACAAGGGGGTCGCCATGTTCATCCGTACCCCGTCGCCCGTCCGGTTCATGGCGTCGTAGAACAGCAGGGCGGAGGCGTCTGGCGTCATGCCGGATTGGGCAAAGCGCCTTCCCAGACGGCGACCCACCTCGATTTCTCCCTGCGTCAGATCGCCCTCGACATGACATTGATATTCGACGCCCTCCAGCCACAGGAGCGCCAGCACAACCTGATCGCCCGCATAGCCGAAGCAGTCATGGGTCATGGCCCCGATCGCGCCGCCGCCGATAACGGGCACAGATGTCCCGACCACGGAAAGAACGGCATCGCGCAACTGCTGCGCGTCATGGCTGGCGGTGGCGAACAACAGCACGAGATCACAGGCGCCGGGTCTGTCGCTCGTCTGCAAGGCATTTGTGGCCGCTTCCATGCCCGCATGGGTGGTATCGGGATTTTCGCTGTATCCTACGCTCGCATGCATCTTGAGTGTTCCTGGGAAATTTTTATTATTTTACCGGAGAGTGCAAGCCTGTCGGATACTGACAGGCGTGTCCATAAATTATTCTTGCATGATAACGCAGAAATGCTGCGCGAAGCGCAGCAAATGATCCTCCTCTGACCAGGCCGAAAGCGAGAGGGCAGCCGAAGGCGGGTTCTGCGAAGCGGAATGCGGTAAAGCCGCACACAAGGAAAACTTTGAATAATACGTTCGTCCTGAAGCTCTGTCGAAGGGCATTCCCTGCAAAAACAAGGGCAACGATCAAGCTCAGGGCGAACGGTATTATTCAGGGCTTCCCTAAAGAGGACTTTGGCGACAGGAAATCAATGACATAGAGATTCGCGCGATTGCTCTGGTCAATCAGTCCAGGTGCGTCAGTTCCGGTGTGCTGGCGATTTTGCCTTTTTCGACGTCAAAGGAGCATAAAAACTTTTCCGGCAGGATTTCCCAAAAGATCACCGTGTAGGATGCCTGCCCCTGTTCGTCGGGTTGAAGCACCATCACCCGGGGGCGGACGCCTGATTTTTTGGGGAACCCAACCCCCCGAACCTGCGCTTTCGTCGCGCCAATGTCCCGCAACACGGCATCCAGATCAAACGGCTGTCCGATCTGGAGGGATTCACAAAACGCGCTGGCCTGATGTTTTTCCCAGTGATAGGAGAGGATGGGCGCGGCGATCAAAAGCGCCAACAGACACGCGAGCGCCCGAATGAGCACGATCAGGATTTTGCGCCCTGTGTTTTTCAATTGACCGCTCCTCATGGATTTCGCAATGCCACCTTCCGATGGGTATCGTCCAGACCGGGGAGGGCGAATTTATTTTTCCGCATCCGTCGCCTCCAGTTCCAGAAGGGGGCGGCGTTCCCCGTCGCGCAGCGTGAGGCGGGAAGGTTCCTGGGCAAGCTGCGTCCAGGCTGTTGTCTCCTGAAGCGCCTTGAGAAATTCCGTTTCGCGTGTCATGCGATCCCCCAGACAGGCCATGCGGGTCACGATCATCTGGCGGAAAACGATCCGCCCGCCCTCCTGTCGATACTGCCCGCTCAGGCGATTGCAGCCGCCAGAACCGGCGACTTCTGTGGCGCTGGTGAATTTCAGGAAAGGCGCGTTATCGGCGGGAATCGGCTGACCATTGAGCCGCGTCAACCGCCAGGTCACGCCCTGCAAAGACAAGGGTTTCGATGGGGCGGGCGGCAGTGTTTGCAAGCAGGCACTCAGCAGCAAAGGCAGGCTGACGCAGAGAACAAGGAAAAGTCTGGACATGGGGGAAAACTCCTGTATGGAAAGTTTGGGGTGAGTTAGGGAACCCCTGATTAATCCCGTTCGCCCTGAGAGCTTCTGTCGAAGGGCATTTCCTGTAAAATCAAGGGCTTCGACAGGCTCAGCCCGAACGGTTGGGAGTTGTTCAGAGTTTCCAAAGCATCCGCCCTGGGCGTGTGCAACGCGCCCCTACAGGTTGGGGGCATCCGGTTTCTATTGCGAACCGGCACAATACCCTAG
>JAITNI010000210.1 GCA_031290535.1 Zoogloeaceae bacterium | reverse complement strand
TCAAACACCGCCTGCGGCGCGCGCGGCGTGTCGCCTTCGGTGACGGAACTCGGCCCGCCGGAAAGAATGATGCCCTGCGCGCCGTAATTTTTGATGAAGTCGTCGGAAACATCGTAGGGATGAATCTCGCAAAACACCTTCGCCTCGCGCACGCGACGGGCAATGAGCTGCGTTACCTGGGAGCCGAAATCAAGGATGAGGATTTTTTGGTGCATGGTGGGAAGCCGGAGTGGGTCAGAGGGGGGCGATTGTACCGCAGGCGGGGTTCTCCGACATTGTTTGACTTTCTCAACCCGCCAGCCACGTGCCCAGCCCGAACAGCGCGGCATGCGTGAGGACGCCTGCGACCAGCGGCCACTTGGGGGGCGTGGCGGCATCCTGGAGAGCGGCAGCGAGACGGCGGGTCAGCAGGTCGCGGAAAGATGCACGGAAATTTTCGTCTTGTTCCGGGGTTTGCTGTGCCTGTTCATGGGTCGCCCAGTCGGCGAGCAGCTCAGACCAGGGGAGACGGCGGGCGGCAAAATACGCCACCCGGCGCGACCAGACGCCCTTGCCGAGCAGGGATTCCAGCGCGCTGGCGATGCCCTCCCCGGAAAGCCATTGTCTGGCGTGGGTGAGTGTTTCCTGTGTGCGCGGCAGGATCGAGAGCCGATCTGTGATGACGCCTGCCAGACGCGCCGCAATGACCGTGCCATACGTGACCACGATTTTCCGCAAAGCTAGCCGCCAAGCATAGAAAAACCCAAGCGCTCCATAGGCCAGCGTAAAAAACGGCAGCAGTACGCCGACCAACAACGCGCCGATCAACTGTGTCGGCATAGACACCAGAAGAAAAATGAGCACACCGGGGTTCCTTATTTCGTCTCCATAATCCTGTACTGCGCCAATTAGCGCTGGGCCAATCACCTTGGCCCAATACAGCCAGGTGACGCTCCCTCCCAACAAGATCGCCAGCACCACGCCCAGCGCCAGAATGCCCAGAGAAGTCCCGCACGCTTTCAGGTCGGTGCAAAGGAGGGGAGGCGATGCGTGTGTTGAAGTTTTGTCATTCATTTGAATCTTTCCAGAGTGGGTATGTCGTCAAACAAGATTCGTGGGGTTAAAGCGGGACTTCCTGGCCTTTGCAGACGGGATGAAATTTAGGCTTGGACACGCCGGGATTACGTTTCTTCCTGCATCGCCCGCGCCACCGCTTCCGCAATCCTGATGCCATCCACCCCGGCGGAGAGAATGCCTCCTGCGTAGCCTGCGCCTTCGCCTGCCGGGTAAAGCCCTGCGGTATTGACGCTTTGCAGGCTGTCTTTTTGGCGTGGAATCCGCAGGGGGGAGGAGGTGCGGGTTTCCACGCCGGTCATCAGGGCGTCGGCCATGTCGTAACCGCGAATCTGGCGGCCAAAGACGGGCAGGGCTTCGCGCAGGCTTTCCACCACAAAACCGGGCAGGCAGAGCGCCAGATCGGTGAGGTGGATGCCGGGCTGGTAGGAGGGCAGGACGCTGCCCAGCCGGGTGGAGGCGCGTCCGGCCAAGAAGTCCCCCACCAGTTGCGCCGGGGCGCGATAAAAACCGCCGCCGGCCTCAAAGGCTTTGCCTTCCCATTGCCGCTGAAATTCGATGCCTGCCAGCGGCGAACCGGGAAAATCCCGTGCCGGGGTCACATCAACCACCATGCCGCTGTTGGCGTTGCGCTCGGCGCGGGAATACTGGCTCATGCCGTTGGTGACGACGCGAAACGGCTCCGAGGTGGCCGCCACCACCTGTCCGCCGGGGCACATGCAAAAGCTGTACACGGCGCGGCCATTTTTGGCGTGATGCACCAGTTTGTAATCCGCCGCGCCCAACAGGGGATGTCCGGCAAAGCGCCCGAACCGCGCCCGGTCGATCAGGCTTTGCGGATGTTCAATCCGCACACCGATGGAAAACGGCTTGGCCTCCATCGTCACACCCTGCGCGTGGAGCATTTGAAACGTGTCACGGGCACTATGGCCGACTGCCAGCACCACGTAATCGCTCTTTAGCGTCTCGCCGCTGGAGAGCCGCACGCCCCTGACCTGTCGTTCGCCCTGTGCGTCGGCGTCGATCAACAGGTCTTCCACCCGGCTGTCAAAACGGATTTCCGCGCCCAGCGTTTGCAGGGTCTGCCGCATGTTTTCGACCATCTTGACCAGCCGGAACGTGCCGATATGCGGTTTGCTGATGAACAGGATTTCTTCCGGCGCGCCCGCCTTGACGAATTCGGTGAGCACCTTTCTCCCCAAATGGCGCGGGTCTTTGATCTGGCTATAGAGTTTGCCGTCCGAAAACGTGCCCGCGCCGCCTTCGCCAAACTGCACGTTGGAATCAGGATTCAGTTGCCCCTGCCGCCAGAGACCCCAGGTGTCCTTGGCGCGCTCGCGCACCACTTTGCCACGTTCCAGCAGAATGGGCCGAAACCCCATCTGGGCAAGCAACAGCCCCGCGAACAGGCCGCATGGGCCAGTGCCGATGACAATCGGGCGGCGGGTTTCATCAGGACGCGCCTGCGCGACAAAGCGGTAGCGCGTCTCCGGCGCGGGTTTTACACGCGGGTCGTCCGCAAAACGCTGGAGGACAGCGGCCTCGTCCGCTACGGCGACGTTTACGGTATAGATGAAAAAAATATGCGCGGCCTTGCGGGCGTCGCAGGCGCGGCGAAAGACGCCAAAACTCAGCAACTCCTGCGGCGTGAGCGCCAGTCGCTCCAGCACGGCGGCCTTCAGGTCGTCTTCGGAATGTTCCAGCGGTAGCTTGACTTCGGTAAGGTGCAACATGCGGCGCGTTCTTGAAAGAAACAAAGGAAAGTATTTTACGACAGGATGGCGGCAGGTATCCTATTGTTCATGGGGCGGTGTGCGTCCGGCGCTGGTTTTCAGCGCCACAATCCGCCGGCTGGTCGCTGGGTGGGGACTGGTGTGGCGGTGGGTGAGAGGAGAGATGCCGGGGGAGGCGGCGTAATTTTTCAACCCATTTTACAAAACGCTTCGTACCGGAATCACCCGCTGTTTTTTCAGCTTTCCCCGCACCTGCATTGCGCATTTTTTGCAATCAAAGGTGAGCGTCAGTTTTTCCTTGCCGTGCAGGAGGAT
>JAITNI010000189.1 GCA_031290535.1 Zoogloeaceae bacterium | reverse complement strand
GGTCGTCAATGCGTTTTGCCGCCGCCTGTGTGCGGACTTCGCGCAGCAGCTTTTCCAGATTGGGGAGCGGCATGAAGAGGTTGGGGGACATGCAGGAAGGAATTGCCCACCCGGCGCTGCCCTGCGCGCAATAATAGGGGCCGCCCGCCAGAACACCCACCCCGCGCACCACGGACGAGTGAGCGACATGAAACTGCACCGCCATGAACGCGCCGGAGGAAAGGCCGGAAACGGTGACGTTTTTGGCATCCGCCTTGAGCGCGGGTAAAGAGGAAGGCGCGGGGGAGTGCGTCTCCGCTGTTGCGGAGTTCTGCCATCCGCCCAAGGCCAGCAGGAGGCACGGCAAGGCGTAACGCAGGCAAAACAAGGGGTTTTTTGTTGGCAGGTTCCGTCCGAACGGTTGCGAGGGGTTCAGCGTTTTTTTCATGATTGGGATGCCTTACACAGATTCAGGGGAAAGCCGCGTGATGCGTTGCATCGCCACGGCGGGGAGCCAGGCGCGGACGTTGCTCCGCCCCGGCAGGGAGAGATCGGGCGCGATTTCGGCCAGCGGGGCGAGGACGAAGGCGCGCAGGTGCAGGCGCGGATGGGGCAGGGTAAGGAAGGGTGTGTTGAGTACGCGCTCCCCGTAGAGCAGCAAATCCAGATCAAGGGTGCGCGGGGCGTTGGGGATGCTGCGGATGCGGCCCTGCCGCGCTTCTTCGGCCTGCAAGGCGTAGAGGAGCGCCGGGGCTTCCAGAGTGGTTTGCACGGCGGCCACCGCGTTGATGAAATCCGGCTGATTGGCGAGGCCGACCGGTGCGGTGCGGTACAGCGCCGAGGCCGCCAGCAGCCGGGTGTGTGGGAGTTGCCCAAGCGCGGCGATGGCCGCCTGCACCACCTGCCGCGCCGCGCCCAGATTGGCGCCAAGCGCAATGTAGGCCGTGGTCAGGGGAGGAGGTGAGAGGTCAAAGGTCATGGTCACTTGTTGTTAAAGGCATTTTGAATGGGCGACGTATTTTTGTGCAAGGTCAGACGGTTCCAAAGCGAGGCTTCCCCCCTGATAAGGGGGGAATGAGGGGGGTTTGGGAGGGTTCCGCTTGCAAAAGCGCCTGTTCATACTGACCGACCCCAACCCCCTCCTGCACCTCCCCTTGTCAGGGGAGGATAATTTGCGGTGCTTTGCACCGGGAAAACGAAAAAAACTCCTTCGTGCGATGCGTAGGGGCGCATTGCGCGGAAAACGGCTGCCGGGCGTATGCAATACGCCCCTACAGATTGGGCGCGGCTGGTTTTTTTACCGCGCCTTCACAATCTCCACCGAAAGCGGGTTTTGTTCAACGTTGGTAATCCGGTTTCTTCAGTTGCACCGGATCCGGGTTTGCCAGTACCCAGCGCACGGCCAGTTCGGCCAGGCGTGCCAGTTCTTCTTGATCGCCATCCCCGCCGCGCAGCCGTTTTGCCAGTGCGGTGGCCTCCTGAATCTGTTCCGGGGTAAGAGCGGCTCCGCTGTTCAGGTGCAGGAGCAGGGCGTCCAGCATCTTGCGATAATCGGCATCCCAATTGCCGCCGCCGTTGCCGAGAATTTCATCCGCAACCCGTCCGGTGATGCGAATGACTTCGCCTTGCGTGGTTTTGGCGTGACCCTGTGCGGGTACCAGCCAATCCCATAGTTCCGTGTGCTGGTCATGCCAATCGGTTGCCGTGACGGTGATTTTTTCGACGCCATCATGTACCCGGCGCACCTGCGCGGGCGTGACGCCAAACAGTTGATACAGGCGGCGCAAGCCCGCATCCGCTTCTGCCAGAAAATCCTTGTTGAAGCCCGCCCGGTGAAACTCAAAGGTCTTGCCGATGCGCTCAACCGCCTCACGTATTTCGGGCGTGACCGGGTCGCCCGCTGCCAGCAGGATTTCCGCAACCTCGGCCATTTCGGCAAGATCGCTATTTCTACAAACGGCTAACGCTTTTGCCAAAGGGGTTTTGCCGCTTTTGTTTTGGGCGTGAATATTTGCGCCGTGGGCAACCAATATCCGAACCGCTTTGGGCTTGAAGCTGCCTGCGGCATGATGCAGCGGCGTTTCATCCTGATAATCCAGCGCTTCAATGTTTGCGCCCAGACTCAAAAACAGTTCGACATTCCCGCGCCAACTGCTTGCCTGATGATGCAAGGCCGTGCGTTGATACTTATCCTGCGCGTCAATGTCCGCGCCCTGTTCCACCAGCCAACGCACCAGATCATCGGGAGCCTGATAAAAACTCAAGGCCGTGGCTTTACCGTAACCGCCTCTGGCCTCCACTTCGCAGGTCTCAAAAACCGCTTGCAAGGCCGCAAGGTCTCCTGCTTCGATCAGTTCCTTGAAGTTTTTGGGAAGGGTCTTTTTCTTCTTTGCCATGACAGGGTTCTCCTTGAATAAACGGGCGGCGGCAGGCGCTGTTTTTACCGGCGCGGAGGATTCCGCGCCTTTGTCGCCGCAAGCGCCAAGCAGCAAAGCGACAGAAAACACGGCCAGCGCACAAAAGCGGTTCATGGTCTGCCGGAGTACCTCATGCAGGCGCGGGCGGCTCGGCTTGAAGCGGGGTTTTCGTCTCGCCGCTTTCGTCCCCCTCGTCCCTTTCGCTCTTGGCCTTTTTGCGTCGCCGCCGTTTTTTCTTGTGACCCGCCGCATCCGGCAGCAGCATTTGCGCCCGTTGTTCGCCGTCGGAATCCTGAAAGCGTGTCCACCAGTCGGGGATTTCCTTGTCCAGTTCGCCCGCTTCGGCGCGCAGGCAGAGAAAATCGTAGGCGGCGCGAAAACGGGGATGTTCCAGCGTGCCATAGGGGCGCTTGCCTGCGCGTTGCTCAAAGCGCGGCTGGAGCGTCCAGATTTCCTTGATGTCGCTGGCGATGCGGCGCGTGATGGCGAGCTTTTCGCCCTGCAAGTCCAGCACTTCGCTCATCGCCAGATGCAGGGCGGGGACGGCGGCCTCGTTGGCCTGATGTTTTTCCCAGGCGGACTGCACCTGATGCCAGAGCAGGGCGGCAAAGAGAAAACTGGGCGAGGAGCTTTTGCCCTGCCGGATGCGTTCATCCGTATTGGCGAGCGCCAGCAGGATGAATTTTTCGCCCTGCGGCTCGTCCAGAATCATGTCCAGCAGCGGCAACATGCCGTGGTGTAGCCCTTCGGCACGCAGTTCCTGAAGACATTTGACGGCGTAGCCGCTGGTGAGCAGCTTCAAAATTTCGTCGAACAGGCGGGCGTTGGGCACGTTTTCGAGCAGGCTGCCCATTTCCCGAATCGGACGTCGCGCCGCCGGGTCAATGGAAAGCCCCAGTTTGGCGGCCAGACGCACGGCGCGCAGCATTCGCACCGGGTCTTCCCGATAGCGGGTTTTCGGGTCGCCGATCACGCGCAGCGTTTTTTGGCGCAGGTCGGCCACGCCGTGGTGGTAATCGAGAATCTGCTCGGTGGCCGGGTCAAAATAGAGGGCGTTGACGGTAAAGTCGCGTCGGGCGGCGTCCTCGGCCTGTGTGCCGAACACGTTGTCGCGCAGGACGCGCCCGTGGGCGTCGGTCTTGGCGTCGCTGCCCAGTTCGCCCCGGAAAGTGGTGACTTCGATGATTTCCTGCCCCATATAGGCATGGACAATCTGAAAGCGGCGGCCAATGAGGCGGGAGCGTTTTAAGCAGCGGCGGACTTCTTCCGGCGTGGCGCTGGTCGCCACGTCAAAATCCTTGGGCGGTTTGCCCGCCAGCAGATCGCGCACCGCGCCGCCGACCACATAGGCTTTGTAGCCCTGCTTTTGCAGCGCCTCGCAGACGCGGCGACTGCCGGCGCTGATGTCTTCACGGCGAATGCCGTGGCTGGCGGGGCCAATGATGGCCGCTGCCCTGTCGGTCGCCGGACGGCGTTCGCCGCCCAGTCTCAAGACCCGTTTGATGAATTTGCGAATCATCCCTGACCTGTTTTTAAGGGTTGTGGGGGGGCGCTTTTTTCGCGCAGACTGAGAATTTGCCAACCGCGCTGTTGGGCCACGGCAGCCAGCGTGGCATCCGGGTTGACGGCGACGGGATGGCTGACCTTTTCCAGAAGCGGCAGGTCGTTGTGGGAATCACTGTAAAACCAGCTCGCCTCGAAATTGCTCCACCAGAGGCCGAGCGATTCCAGCCAGGCTTCTACGCGCAGCACTTTGCCCGCCTGAAACGAGGGCGTACCCCGGTACTGGCCGGTAAAAACGCCCGCCTCGACAGCGGGAATGGTGGCGATGAGGTGGGCAAAGCCGAATTCGCGGGCAATGGGGCCGGTGACAAAACTGTTGGTGGCCGTCACCAGCGCGCAAAGATGTCCGGCCATGAGATGCGCGCGCACTTTGGCCCGCGCCGCTACGGGGATGATGGGCAAAAAGCGCCGCGCCATGTAGGTGGCGTGCCAGCCTTCCAGTTCGGCACGCGGGTGACGCGCCAGCGGCGCGAGCTGGAAATGCAGGACTTCCTGAATATTCAGCGTCCCCGCCCGGGAGTCCTCATAAAAACGGAGGTTGCGGGCTTCCTGCACTTCCCGGTCGAGGACACCCTGGTCAATCAGGAATTGCGCCCATTCAAAATCCGAGTCGCCCGCGAGCAGGGTGTTGTCCAAATCAAAAAGCGCGAGTTGCATGAGGTTCAGGGTTCCTGTGCCAAAGCCAGCTCGTGACGCAGCAGGGCGCGCAGAAGCGGCAGGGTGAGTGGACGTTTGTGTTCCAGCGCGTAATCATCAAGCGCCGCCACCAGCGCCGAGAGTGTCCGCATGTCCCGGGGCGCGTGGCGCAGCAGGTAATCGATCATCTCCGGGGCAAGCGGCATGGCGCGTTCTTCGGCCTGATGAAAAATGGCCGCGCCCTTCTGGGCGTCCGACAGGGGAACCAGACGGTCCACCAGCCCCGACCCCAGCCGCGTCCGCACATCTTCGCGCAGGGACAGATGCGCGGGCGGCTGGCAGGACGCAACCAGCAGACGGCCATTTTGGGCGCGCAGGCGATTGAAGAGGTTGAAAAGGGCAATCTGGCCTGTTTCCGACAGGGCTTCGACATGATCGACCGCCAGC
>JAITNI010000136.1 GCA_031290535.1 Zoogloeaceae bacterium | reverse complement strand
GATTTTTGCCATTTCCGCGCTTCCCGTTTTTTCGCCCTTGCCCTGTTTGCCGGTCTGAGCGCCAGTGCCGTTGCTGCGGACAGCGCCACAACCCATACCAACAGCATTGAAATGGAATTCGTGCTGATTCCGGCGGGTTCTTTCATGATGGGGGAGAATTACGGAAATGCCAATTCGAGCGCCGAGACGCCCCGGCATCGCGTGACCCTCAGTCACTCTTTTTATCTGGGTAAATACGAAGTAACGCAGACGCAATGGAAAGCGGTGATGGGCGATAACCCAAGCCAGTTCAAAGGGCGCAACAAGCCAGTGGACAGTGTGTCGTGGAATGATGCACAGGATTTTATCCAGCGCCTGAATGAACAGGAAGGCACGAACAAATACCGCCTGCCCACCGAGGCGGAATGGGAATATGCCGCCCGTGCCGGGACAACGGGGGGCTGGTCTTTTGGGGAAGATATTGGGGAATTGGGACAATATGCCTGGTATGACGCCAATTCAGGCGAACAAACCCATCCGGTCGGACAAAAGCAGCCCAATCCGTGGGGCTGTACGATATGCACGGCAATGTCATGGAATGGGTGCAGGACTGGTATGGCGAGAAGTATTACGCCAGCCGTCGCGCAGGCCATGGCGGGGATTCCTCAACCGACCCCACCGGCCCTTCCAGCGGCATTTTCCGCGTGCTGCGGGGCGGCAGTTGGGGCAGTCACGCCAATGTCCTGAGATCGGCCAGCCGGGGTTACTACACGCCAGCGTCCCCGAGCGAGCACCGCGGCTTCCGGCTGGCCTTCACCGCAGACGTGGCAACTGAATCAGGCAAGCGCCAGTAGCAGGTGCCCAACCGGGGCAGTGGCAGGTTTTATCCTGATTTCTATGTCATAGCCCAGCCGGTTCAGGCAGTCCATCAGCTTCCTTTCGGAAATGTTCGAGAAGTCGCCACGCAACATGCAGGAAACCCGGCTTTGGGGAATTTGCATGCGCCGCCCTGCTTCTTCCTGCGTGATGCCAAGGCGCTGTATTGCCTTGGTGATTTCAAACACCAGACCCGATTTGATCTTGAGCTTTTCCGCATTGGGCAAGCCAAGATCGGCAAAAACGTTACCGGATCCGGAGAAGATGTCAATGCCAGCTATCGTCCGTACAGGGTTCAGTTTTTTCATGGCGTAACTCCTCTGCATATGCCCCGGCTACTTTCAGCCGACTGCGGATGATGTCCATGTCTTTTTGCGGAGTGGCAATGCCGTGCTTGCTCTTTTTTTGGAAGCAATGCAGGACAAATACCGCCTCTGCAAACCTGACCGTATAGATGGCGCGATAGGTGCCGCCTGAATCGTCCTCTATGACTTCCAGCACGCCAGCACCACCAAACCCTTTGAGCGGTTTGGCCGCCGTATGCTGACCACCGCGCTGCGCCAGATCAAGCGCATAGCCAAACACGCTGCGTACCCCGGCGGGGAGCGCCAGCAGGTCTTTGTGGCTGCTACCCACCCACTTCAGCGGTTTTTCGGTCTGTTTCATGCTTGTATTCTATACCTGTAGTGATATGAAGCAAGCCCACTGCCCATCGGAGCCGCAGCAGATGCAGCCCAACTGCGGCAACCCCCCGCCGTCCTGCTATCATCCGCGCCCATGAGTTACCAAGTTCTCGCCCGCAAGTGGCGTCCGAAGTCGTTTGCTACCCTGGTTGGTCAGGTGCATGTGGTGCGCGCGCTCACCCATGCGCTCGCCACCGGGCGGCTGCACCATGCCTGGCTGTTTACCGGCACGCGCGGGGTGGGCAAGACCACGATTTCGCGCATTCTCGCCAAGGCGCTCAACTGCGAGCGCGGGGTGAGCGCCGAGCCTTGCGGGGAATGTAACGCCTGTCGCTCGATTGATGCCGACCGTTACCCCGATTATGTCGAAATGGACGCGGCCTCCAATCGCGGCGTCGACGACATGGCGGCGCTGCTCGACCGCGCGGTGTATGCGCCGGTCGCGGGGCGCTACAAGGTCTACATGATCGACGAAGTGCACATGCTCACCGGGCACGCTTTCAACGCGATGCTGAAGACGCTCGAAGAACCGCCCGAGCATGTCAAATTCATTCTTGCCACCACCGACCCGCAAAAAATCCCGGTCACGGTGCTGTCGCGCTGCTTGCAGTTCAATCTCAAGCAGATGCCGCCGGTCAAAATCATCGACCATCTGGCGCATCTCCTGGAAGTCGAGGCGGTGCCGTTCGAGCCGGGTGCCTTGCGCCACCTCGCCCACGCGGCCAATGGTTCGATGCGTGACGCGCTCTCGCTGCTCGATCAGGCGATCGCGCATGGTGCCGGGCGGGTGCTGGAAGAGCAGGTCACGAATATGCTCGGCACCGTCGGCGACGATCACCTCCACGCGCTGCTTGACGCGCTCGCGGCGGGTGACGCCGGGGCGCTGCTCGCCGTGGCCGATGGGATGGCGGCGCGCAGCCTGTCGTTCGAGGCCGCCTTGCAGGCGCTGGCCTCGCTGCTGGCGCGGGTGGCGCTGGTTCAGTTCGCGCCTGCGGCGGTGGATGATGAGCACGAGCGGGCGCGGCTGCTCGCCCACGCGGAACGCTTTGATGCGGAATATCTGCAACTGGCCTATCAGATTGCCATCCATGGCCGCGACGAACTGGCGCTTGCGCCCGATGAATACACGGGCTTCACCATGAGCCTGTTGCGGCTGCTGGCCTTCCGCCCCGAACAGCCGCCCGCGCTCGGTTCGCCGGGCGTGCCGCCCGCGGGCGGTGGGGGCGGCAAGGCGCGGCCTGTGCCGACGTTGCCGTCCGTGCCCACAGTGAACGCGGTCGTGGGGAATCTGTCTGCGCCTGCGTCACCACCATCGCCCCCGCCACCGCTGTCTTCCCGTTCGCCCGTGAGCGTGGACATCCCGCAAGCGCGGGCAAGGGAGGCGGTGCGCGTTGCCGCTGTCGAGGCGACCGTCGCCCCTGCCCTCCCCGCCGGGGAAACCGCAGCGGCAGCGGTCAGTGTTGCGGCGAGTGCGGCCAATGTGACGAGTGCGACCAGCGCCGCCCATCCTGCCGATTTTGCCGCGCC
>JAITNI010000250.1 GCA_031290535.1 Zoogloeaceae bacterium | reverse complement strand
CTAACCGTTCGGGCTGAGCCTGTCGAAGCCCTTGATTTTACAGGGAATGCCCTTCGACAGAGCTTCAGGGCGAACGGGATTAATCAGAGGTTCCCTAAAACAAAACGCCGCCGGAGATTGTTCGGCGGCGTTTGTTATAGATGTCTCAAAAAGAATCGAACGCTCTCCCCGTGAGCACAGCAAGCGGCGCACAGCACCGCCAATCTTTCCTTCTCACTCCCGCAAGGGGAGAAGGAACTGTTGAGGCCGTGCCATTATTTACGGGAATGGCTCACCAAAAACCGATCCCTCAACCCTCTGGCGTGTGTTGCACACGCGTGGGGCGGTTCGCCTTGTGCGCCCCGAAAGCGCTTCCCACCCTGTGTTTTAGCCGCCTAAAAAAGGTTTCAGAAAGCGCATCTTGGCGCGATAATATAGGGATAGAACCTCAAAAAATTTCGGGAAGACATCATGTCCAGTCCGGTTGTTTTCAAAATCCTCGAAAGCATCGCCAACGATCTTTCCGGGGAAGACGTCAGTTTTCCCACCTTTCTGGACATTACGTTTCAGGTGCGGATGGCGCTTCGCTCGCCCGATTTCAGCATGGACAAGCTCGCCAAACTGGTGAGCGCCGAACCCCTGATGAGCGCCCAGATCGTGCGAATGGCAAATTCTGTCGCCCTGAACCCCGGTGGTCGGGAAGTGGCCGATGTTAAAACGGCGATTCTTCGCGTCGGCACGGATACCGTGCGGACGGTTTCTTACGCCGTCGCCATGCGGCAAATGACGCAGGGCAAGGAAATGCTGGTGTTCAAGGATTTGCCAAAGCGGCTTTGGGAACATTCGGCGCATGTGGCGGCGCTCTGTCGCGCGCTGGTCAAACGCTTTTGCAAAGGCGAAGTCAACGAGGACGAAGCCCTGTTTACAGGTCTGGTGCATGACATCGGCGCGTTTTACCTGCTTTCCCGCGCCGCCCGCTTTCCAGAACTGGTGGAAGACCACGTGGAACTCAACGCCTTCCTCTCCGGCTGGCATGACAGCATCAGCTACTCCCTGCTCTCCGCGCTGGGCCAGTCCGAAAATGTGCTGTCGGCAGTGCAGGAACATGAACAGGCGCGGGAAATCAAGGCCATCCACAACCTTTCCGACCTGCTCTATGTCGCCAACCAAATTGCCAACCTGCTCTCCCCCTGGCTCGACCCGGTGGAATCCAGCGCAAGCGATATCCTCAGCGAACTTTTTGACGCCGATACCCTGCAAACCCTCCTCGGCGAATCCGAAACAGAAATCAATGACCTCAAAACAGCGTTGGGGGTCTGAACAAACCAGAATACGCGGGAAAAATGGCTGGTATGCCCCTTGCTTGATAAAGCCAGAGTTCAGATTCAGCAAGGATAGTCATCATGGCAATCAGCGTTATTTCAGGGGCTTCCGGGGGGAGTCTTCCAAGTCCGGCAGCAGCCTGTCCGGGCGAAGCCGGGAGCGATGCCGGAGGATTTGGCGGCCTGCTGGCGCTTTTGCGGGCGGGCGGGAATGCGGGCGAGGTGGACGCGGAAGCGTTTGATCTTCTCATGGCGGAACCCGGCACGACAGGGCAGGACGGAAACACGCCACTTTTTGCCCAGCTTTTGCCAGAGGAAATTCAGGCTTTGTTGCGGGAGGCCGAGCTGCGCCAAACCGACGCGGAGAGCGCGGAAGAAGGGGCGGAATCCCTTGTCCTTCTGGGGAGCCTGAGCATTCCGGCCTTGCCGTTGCAGACAGAAACTACGCCGGCAATTTCTTTGACCCTCGCGCCCAAAATCGCCCCGGAAGGCGAAGCGCAAGAGGAAGATCGCGCCCCAAACCATTTGGCGACGTTGCTGCAAGCTGCCCGGCATGGGAAGGAACTCCCGCCTTCCTCCGCCTCAAATCCGGCAAATATTGCCGCCGACCCGGAAAATTTCGGGGAAATATTCAAGGGCAAGGCAGACGCTTTGCCACAGGAGCGCTTGACGCCCCCAAATCCGCTTGCGACGCCTTCTGCCGCCACACAGAGCGCGGGGATGGCCGCGCCGGGGGCGGTCGCGCAAAACCTTCCCGCGCCTCAAAACCCGCCCGCATCCGGCTTGCAAACGCCGTTACAGGATGCGCGCTGGGCGCAGGAATTTGGCGAGCGCATTGTCTGGATGGTCAGGAACGACCAACAGCAAGCGCAATTGCGTCTGAATCCGGCGCATCTGGGGCCGTTGCAGATTCAACTTACGCTGGATACGGACAAAGCCTCGGCGCTTTTCAGCGCCTCCACGCCAGAAGTCCGTCAGGCCATTGAGGAAGCCCTGCCCCGGTTGCGGGAAATGCTGGCGGGCGCGGGCGTGACACTGGGCGAGGCCGAGGTGCATTCCGAATCCCGTCAGGAGGCGTTTTTATTTCGTCAGGAAAGCCGTCAACATGGAAACAATTCCCGTTCTGGCGGCGATCAGGCTATACTTGAGGGCGATTTTGTTTCCCCGCGCCTGATTCGCGCGTCGCAAGGGGCGGGTCTGGTCGATTTGTTTGCTTGAAACAGATTAAAGAATTTCCAAGAGGAAAATCAAACTCATGCCGAAAGAAGCTCCTCCCGCCGCGTCCGAGGTCAAAGCGCCCAAGAACCGGACAAAGCTGATTCTCATCCTCGTCATCCTGTTTTTGGTTGTGGTGATTGTGCTGGGCGGCGCGCTCCTGCTCCTTTCCGGCTCGCATTCAAACGATGGCGACGACGATGACGAAGAAGAAGTCTCGCAACGGGATTCCTCGCACAAGCGCAAAAAATCCAGCGAGCCACCGGTTTTTTCCAGTCTTGATCGAATGACCGTCAATCTGAGAACGGGGCCGGAAGGGCCGCAGACCGTTTTCGTGCTGGCAGAAATTTCCCTGGAAATCGAGGATGTCTCAGCGGACATCCGCATCAAGACCCAGATGCCGCGCATTCGTGACATCATCATCGGCATTCTTTCCAACAAGACAGAAGCGGAACTCCTGCCCAGAGAGGGCAAGGAAAAACTCGCGGAAGAAATCCGCACCGGTATCAATGAGATTCTGGAGCCGCCCATCAAGGGCAAAAAAGCGCCGGATGGCCCGGTGCTCGCCGTGCTGTTTACCACTTTCAT
>JAITNI010000224.1 GCA_031290535.1 Zoogloeaceae bacterium | reverse complement strand
CCGAGCGGATGGCCGTAACGGTTGAGCGATTCGTCCTGCGAATCGCGGTGACGGGCTTTGTCCAGAAAGGCAGGGAGGCGGCGAAAGTCGGCGAGCGAGCGGATGTCGTCAGGAGACGTGACGCCGGCCTCGATGAAACGCCGACGGTAGTAATCCTCGTTCCCCCAGACGTAGCGAATCTGCTTTTTCAGCTTTTTCCAGCGCAGGGCATCCAGTGCCGCCAGGTATTCGGCAGGGGCGCGGGTATCAATATTGTTGAGGTAGTGCAGGGGGGAGGACATAAGCGATAGACCGGATGAATCGGAAAGTCCGCATGATGCGGATTTCAAGGCTGCGAGGGAAATAAAAAAAGTGCAATCGCTTATTTAATCGAAAGGAATTTGCTTATTCGTAAATGGCGCGTATGAGGCGCGGATGGTGTTGGGAAGGGAAAAAATCCTCGCTTGTGCAAGGTCACTCAATGGGGAGAGAAAGTAGCGTAAACTAGCATCCTCCAGTTTCCTCTATTGCACCTCTACCATGACCAAAAAAACCGCGCCAAGCTATCGACATCGTGAAGAAGTCATCAATACTTACCTTGCGATTTTGTTAACCCGACACGGTGTGCAGGCAGAGGCCGAAACCATCCACCGCACGGGGGAAGTCCGCCCGGACGTCATGTTTGCGATGCGTGGTCTGCGGGTCATTGTGGAAGGAAAGTATTCCGATGTGCCGGATGCGGAGGCTGTGGCGCTGGCCGATGCAAACCGGCGTGTGGCAGCCGGAATATGCCATATCGCCGTGGCGCTGGTCTATCCCAAAGAACTGCGAACGACCCCTTCCGCGTCGTTGGAAGCTGCCTTGTCCAGGGCGCGTTTGCGCTACCTTGTGTTGTCTGAAACCGGCGAGACGGAATGGACGGAATCGACCCCGGCGGAAATTCTGGCCTCGTTGCGGCGGGTGCATGAAGCGCTGATTCAGGACGACCTCGTCGCTGCCGCAGCCCAAAAGCTCTCCGAGCGCATTGAGGGCATTGCCGAGTTGTGGCGGGGTCAGGCCGCGACCTGCGACAAATTGTCAAACCTGTTGGGAATGCCTGCCAAACGGGGAGAAAGTGCGGAAGAGCGGGATGCCCGCCGCATCACCGCGACCAAGGTCTCCGCGCTGGTACTGGCAAACGCCATGATTTTTCAGGAGCAACTGGCGGCGTCCGGCGACAATGCCAGTATCCATTCCCTGCGCGCCTATGATAATGAAATCGAACCCATCGCGGCGCTGAAATCTCACTGGCGCTGGATATGGACACGGATCAACTATGTCCCGATTTTTCAGGTGGGCGAGGCGATTCTGGGGGAAATCCCCGTCAGCTCGTCAGCCATTGCCTCTATCCGCTGGCTGATTGCGGAAGCCAAATCCATTTGCGCCAACCAGTCCGCCCTGCGCCACGATTTGATGGGGCGCATTTATCACTGGCTTCTGCATCACGCCAAATATCTGGGCACTTATTACACAGCTACCTCGTCGGCGACCCTGCTGCTGAAACTGGTCTTTTCCCGCAACTGGGGATCAATGGATTTCGGCGCACAACGACAGCTTGCAAATTTCACGGTTGCGGATTTGGCTTGTGGCACGGGAACCCTGCTGATGGCCACTGCCCAGGCGATTACCGATCAATTCATCGTTTCCAGAGTCAGGACAGGCAGAAATTTGGTGCCAACTTCGCTCCGGCACTTTCACACAAACATGATAGAAAAGATATTGTACGGCTATGACGTGCTGCCTTCCGCCATACACCTGACGGCATCAACTCTGGGAATGCTGGCGCCTGATGTGACCTATCAAGGGATGAATCTGTTCACTATGCCAATGGGGGTGCAAGGTCGGTCGTTACGCTTGGGAAGCCTGGATTTCATCAACCATAACCGCATAGGAACACAACTGACGCTGAATGACGACCAGATGGAAATCTGGAAAACCAGCGTAGCGGAAGAATCCTATTCCGTCACCGAACTGCCCCCGCTCAATCTTTGTGTCATGAATCCGCCCTTTGTGCGTTCGGTGGGCGGCAATCTGCTTTTTGGCAGCCTGCCAGAGGATGAGCGCGCCAAACTGCAAGAGGAACTGAAGCGTCGCGCCAAAGATTTACCCGCCTCCATCACGGCGGGATTGGGCAGCGTGTTTCTGGCGATTGCCGACAAGCATTTGCGCGTCGGCGGGCGTCTGGCCTTTATTTTGCCGGTGGCGCTGGCGACAGGCGAGGCATGGGGGAAAAGCCGGGAACTGCTGGCCGAAAACTATCATCTGGAAATGGTGATCGTCAGCCATGACGCCACACGCCCCAATTTTTCGGAAAATACCGACCTCTCGGAAATCATGTTCATCGCCCGCAAACGGAAGAAAAACGAAGCGCCGGGCAAAACTACCTACGTCAATCTCTGGCACAACCCGCACACCATCTACGAAGCGATGGACGTAGCCGATCGCGTGCGGGAAGGCGAAGCGTCTTTCAGTCAGGACGATGCGGGCATCTCCGTGCACGGCGCAGAGGGGCGCAAGCTGGCGGAAATCACGCAACTGGAAGCGTCTCAAGGCGACGCGCAATGGATCGGCGTTCAATTCGCGCAAGCGCTGACCTTGCGGGCGGCGGTGTTGCTGGCGCAGGGAAGTCTGGAAGTGCCGGGGCAAGCGGCAGTCGCCGTGCCGTTGTGTGCGTTGCGTGATCTGGGTCAGTTGGGCTATGACCGACGCGACATCCACGACGCCATGACGGTTTCGACGACGGACTGGTCTCCTTATCCTTCATTCTGGAATCATGATGCAAGCGTCGTGACCCGGATCGGCCAGCAACCGAATTCCGGGCTTACCCCCCGAACGGTCGCCAGTCGAGGCCGAAAACTCAAGGAAGCGGGGGGGATTGCTGCCAGTGCTGGCCGGATTTTGCTGGTTGAGCGTACCCGAACCACCACGCATCGTGTGCTGGCGGTCGGGTTTGATGAGGCCGTTCTGGGCAACACCTGGTGGGCGCTTAAATCGGAGATGTCCGTTGAACAGGAAAAGGCGTTGCTGTTGTGGTTGAACAGCACACCCTCTCTCCTGCTCATGCTGGCGCGGCGCGTTACTACCGAAGGCGCATGGATGCAAGTCAAAAAACCGCAATGGGCGGCCATGCCCGTGCTGGATGTGCGGCATTTGGCGGCGGACAGCCTCTCCCACCTTGCCGCCGCCTATGACGACCTGTCGGCGCGGGAACTTCAGGCGCTCGCCAAACTGGCGGGCGACCCGGTTCGTGCCGAAATCGACGCCGCGCTGTCTGCGGTGCTCGGCCTCCCGGACATGAAGCCGCTGCGCCAACTCCTCGCCCGCGAACCGGGTCTGACCGGAAAATCCCTCTCCCCCAAACCCGGTCAACCCGCGCTGTTTCAGGAGGCGGATTTGGCGCAACCAGAACAGATTCAGTTACGCTTGCTGTAGTCCCCGTTCTACCGCACAAAGGATAGAACATCAGAGCACGACTCAACCTGGCGTAGCTGGAAGATGCCCGGAGAAAAGTGCCGGGTCAGGCAGTGCTTCGCCCGGTTCAATGAGCGGCAGGCGAATCAGGAAGGCAGTGTAGCCTGGGCGGCTCTCGCATTCGATGCTGCCCTGATGTTGCTGGACAAAACTTTGCGCCAGGGTCAGGCCAAGTCCGGTTCCGTCCGGGCGGCCTGAGACCAGCGGGTAAAAGATGCGTTCGCGGAAGTTGTCGGGGATGCCGGGACCGTTGTCGATGACGGAGACGTCTATCGCCAGCCGGAAGCGGTGCTTGGCAATGGTGACCTGTCGAGCGGAGCGGGTGCGGAACACGATTTCGCCCTTTCCTGCCAGCGCCTGCGCGGCGTTGCGGGCGATGTTGAGGAAGACCTGAATCAGTTGTTCGCGGTCGGCGCTGATTTCCGGCAGACTGATGTCGTAGTCGCGGG
>JAITNI010000220.1 GCA_031290535.1 Zoogloeaceae bacterium | reverse complement strand
TGGCGTCTTCCGGCAGCGTCGCCTGACAGGCGGGACAAGTCGCCGTCAGCGCATTTTTTTGGTGGGCGGGCGCGGCGGCGGCTTGCGCCGCCCCGGCGGGCTGGCCGCAGTCTGTGCAGAATTTCGCGCCAGAGGGCAGGAGCGTCTGGCAGTGTGAGCAGCGCATGGCGTCCTTTCCTTAACTCAGGCGGGTTCCGCATTCGCCGCAAAAGGCGTCGCCCGTCACGATGGGCGCGGCGCAGTGGGGACATACTGCCGCTGGGGTGTGTTGGGGTGGCGGGCTGTCGATGCCCGGTGTTGCCGCCACTGGCGCGACAGAAACGGCGCGGGTGTTGCGTTCAATGCTGATGAGCACGGGCACGACCATTGCCACCACAAACAGCAGGGCGGCCAGACCAAAGGCGGTAATGGCGAATTCGCGCCCTGCCGCTTTTTTGGCTTCTTCGGCCTTGGTGTTACTCACGGCTTCCTGAAATTTCTGGACGTAAAGGCTGGTCAATTTGTTGGCAACCTGCTCATTCATGCGATTGTTTTTCTTCATGTAGGCAATGCCGTCGTCCATAAAGCGCTCCCAACCGCTCACAAAGTGGTCGCGGCGGGGGTCGGGAATGCGCCGTTGCAGCAGGTGCACCATTTCATCCGTCTTGATGGTGGTGATGCCGTGCCGGGTAATCACGGACAGGATTTTCTGGCCGTATTGATTGGTGATGTCCAGATATTCCTGCTGGGATTGCGCGTCGCTTTCGGCCAGCCCGAAAGAAAGCTGCTCCTGCACATTTTCATCGCTGAATTTCGGCGTCGTAAAACTGCCCGAACCAAAGCTCGCGGCGATGGTCAGCAAGGCAAAGAGGCTGCCGATCAGGGCAAGCGTGGCAACGGTCAGCGAAACCCATTTGGCAAGGCTGAAAAACAGCGGACTTTTGATTTTTTGCATGGCGAAGTCAACTCAAAAAGGACAAGCAAAATCGGATGCGCCGCACGCTATCGGCATGATTGGCGCGCCATAAAATTCACGCGGCGCTTCATTATAGCGATTCCCATAAATCCATGCGCTTCCTTTCCGCTCCTGCCTTTCGACACGGGCTTCAGGATGCCCGAATCCTCGCGCATGAGCCTTGTCGAACCCCGACCATGATCGGGATGTGCGGGAGGCGCAGACGCCAAAGCGAAAAGCGTCCGGTTTTGAGGCGAAAAAAGGGCGGAAAATGGTATTATGATTGTCTTTCAAATCCCTTGCGACCTCACGCCATGCGCCAAGCCGAAATCTCCCGCAACACCCTGGAAACCCGGATTACCGTGCGGTTGAATCTGGACGGCAGCGGGCAGGGCCGGTTTGTGACCGGCGTGCCCTTTCTTGACCACATGCTCGACCAGATCGCCCGGCATGGCCTGATTGACCTCGACATTGCCGCCGAAGGCGATTTGCAGGTCGACAATCACCATACCGTCGAAGACATCGGCATTACGCTTGGGCAGGCGCTCGCCAAAGCCTGGGGCGACAAGAAGGGGCTGACCCGCTATGGCGCGGCCTACGTGCCGCTGGACGAGGCGCTCTCCCGCGTCGTGGTTGATCTTTCCGGGCGTCCCGGCCTGTTTATGGACGTCGCCTTTGCCCGCGACGCGGTGGGGCAGTTCGAGACGGAGCTGTTCGGCGAATTCTTTCAGGGGCTGGTCAATCACGCGGGCATCACGCTGCACATTGACAACCTGAAAGGCAAAAACGCCCACCATCAGGCGGAGACCATTTTCAAGGCGTTTGGTCGCGCCTTGCGGATGGCGATCACGCCCGACCCGCGTATAGCGAATGTCATCCCCTCCACCAAGGGCGCGCTCTGATGGACATCGCCATTATTGACTATGGCATGGGCAATCTGCGCTCTGTGTTTCAGGCCGTCTCCCATGTGGCGGAAGGCCGCGAGGTGGTTGTGACCTCCGACCCCGCCGTGGTGGCCAAGGCCGGACGGGTGGTGTTCCCCGGTCAGGGCGCGATGCCCGACTGCATGGCCGAACTGGAAGCGCGGGGTTTACGCGAGGCGGTTGTAGAGGCCGCGCGTAAAAAACCGTTTCTGGGTATTTGTATTGGCTTGCAGATGCTGTTTTCGCACAGCGAGGAGGGCGATGTGCCGGGGCTGGATATTTTTCCCGGTCAGGTGCGGCGTTTTCCCGCTGAAAAAATGGCGCTCCCCGATGGGGCAAGGCTGAAGGTGCCGCACATGGGCTGGAATCAGGTCTGGCAGCAGCGAGACCACAAAAGCCCGCACCCGCTCTGGCAGGGCATTGCCGACGGGGCGCGGTTTTATTTTGTGCATAGTTATTACGTCCGCCCGACGGATGCGGCACTGGAGAGGGGGCGCTGCGATTATGGCCTCCCCTTTACCGCAGCGGCGGGGCGAGAGAATCTCTTTGCCGTCCAGTTCCACCCCGAAAAAAGCGCCCGCGACGGCTTGCGGCTCCTGCAAAATTTCATTGTCTGGAAACCGTAGAACCTTTCCGCGTTTTCCTTCTTTTTCCTGCCACAAAACATCCCCATGCTCATCATTCCCGCGATTGACTTGAAGAACGGCCAGTGTGTCCGTTTGAAGCAAGGCTTGATGGATCAAGCCACCATTTTTTCCGAATCCCCCGCCGAACAGGCCCGTCACTGGCTCAATCAGGGGGCGCGACGCCTGCATCTGGTCGATCTGGACGGCGCGTTTGCGGGCCAGCCCAAAAACGAAGCCGCCATTCGCGCCATTCTGGCCGAAGTGGGCGACAAAATCCCCGTGCAACTGGGCGGCGGCATCCGCGATCTGGACACCATCGAACGCTGCCTGAACGAGGGTCTTGCCTACGTCATTATCGGCACGGCGGCGGTCAAGAATCCGGGCTTGCTGCACGACGCCTGCGCCGCCTTTCCCGGCCACATCCTCGTCGGGCTGGACGCGAAGGACGGTAAAGTCGCCACCGACGGCTGGTCGAAACTCACCGGGCACGAAGTGGTCGATCTCGCCAAAAAGTTCGAGGATTACGGCGTCGAGGCCATCATCTACACCGACATTGGCCGCGACGGGATGCTCACCGGCGTCAATGTCGAGGCGACGCGCACGCTGGCGCAGGCGCTTACCATTCCCGTCATCGCTTCGGGCGGCCTGTCGTCGCTGGCCGATGTGAAAGCGCTGTGCGCGGTCGAAGCCGAAGGCATCGTCGGCGCAATCGCGGGCCGCGCCATTTATGACGGATCGCTGAAATTCCAGTCCGCACAGGAGACGGCAGATCGGTGGACGCAGGGCGGGGCGTGAGACGGCGCTGCCTCTGGGGTGTCACGTTTGCCTTGACGTTCCCCCTCGCCGCCTGTTCCCGTTTTAACGCCAACCCGCCAATCGCCCCCAACCGCATCGGCATGGAATTCGTGCGGATTCCGGCGGGGCGCTTGTGATGGGGACGCCCCATCACCGGCAAGATTTTGACCATGCGGTTGATGACAACGAAACGCTGCCGCGCCGCGTGACGTGATGGCGAGGAGAATAACCGCAGGCGGCCCAATTCACGTAAAATGCCGGATTGATGCACCCGCCTCCGCCTGCAAAGCGGTGATTTCTCTATTCTCCAAGGAGCTTTTCATGAAATTCTCCCGCCTGTTCTGCCTTGCCCTGCTTGTAGTTGCGCCGTTCGCCCACGCCTGGGATCGCCCGGAAATGGCGAAATACGCAGCGGCCTATGTCGGCCCCGAACTGTTGCGCGTCTATGTCGCCCACAACAAGGCGGACGATCACGCCGTGGTCAAACTCTGGGGCATCAACCATCCGCTCGA
>JAITNI010000216.1 GCA_031290535.1 Zoogloeaceae bacterium | reverse complement strand
TCGTCCTTGGCTGTCCGGTTTGGCAACGCTGCTGGCGACGGCGGCGCTGGCCACGCGGTTTTCAGCGCAGCCCCCGAAGTGTTCAAAATTTCCGACCCCGACCTTATCCCCTGTTCGTGGTGAGCCAGTCGAACCATGACTGCGCCCAGGATGCGCGGAAAGCTCGGGGCGGGCGGATCTTCTTTGTACCGGATACGGGGAAAACGGGGGGTTGATTGTTTTTTGGAGCGGCCATGTGCATGGGAATGGCGATACAGGCGCTCATGAATCCCCCGCCTTCGGCTACAATCCGCCCCTTTCAAACATAAAGCCTGACGATGAATTTTGAACTCCTGAAAACCGATGGCGCGGCGCGGCGGGGGCGGCTGGCGCTTTTGCATGGCGTCGTGGAAACGCCGGTTTTTATGCCGGTGGGCACGTATGGCACGGTCAAGGCGATGACGCCGGAAATGCTTTCCGGCCTTGGGGCGCAGATTTGCCTGGGCAATACCTTTCACCTCTGGCTGCGTCCGGGGCTGGACGTGATTCGTCCCTTCGGCGGCCTGCATGGTTTCATGGGCTGGGAAAAACCGATTCTCACCGATTCCGGCGGCTTTCAGGTGTTTTCGCTCGGGGCGATGCGAAAAATCAGCGCCGAGGGCGTTAAATTTTCGTCGCCAGTGGATGGCGCAAAACTCCTGCTGACGCCGGAGATTTCGATTGAAATCCAGCACGCCCTCCATTCGGACATCGTGATGATTTTCGACGAATGCACACCGTACCCGGCCACCCCGGCGGAGGCGGCCAAATCCATGCGCCTGTCGCTCGACTGGGCGCGGCGCTCCAAAACCGCGCACAAACACCTTGAAAATCCCAACGCCCTGTTCGGTATTGTGCAGGGCGGCATGTATGAGGATTTGCGCGACGAATCGCTCGCCGGTCTGGTCGACATCGGTTTTGACGGCATGGCGATTGGTGGGCTTTCCGTGGGCGAACCCAAGGCGGAGATGGCGCGCGTTCTGGCGCATGTCGCGCCGCGCCTGCCCGCGACTCTTCCCCGCTACCTGATGGGCGTCGGCACGCCGGAAGATCTGGTGCACGCAGTCGGGCAAGGCATGGATATGTTCGATTGCGTGATGCCGACGCGCAACGCCCGCAATGGCTATCTGTTTACCCGCTATGGAGACCTCAAGATCAAGAACGCCGCCCACAAGGCGGATCCCCGTCCGCTGGATGAGGAATGCGGCTGCTACGCCTGCCGCCATTTCAGCCGCGCCTACCTGCATCACCTGTTCCGGGCCGGGGAAATTCTCGGTTCCATCCTGAACACCGCCCACAATCTGTATTACTACCAGCAGTTGATGGCGGAAATGCGCGCGGCGATCGAGGCCGGAACGTTTGCGACGTTCGCGACCCGTTTTGGCGAAGATCGGCAGCGGGGAATTCAGTAGCGCGCTATTGCATCAGCACGTTTTATCCCTATATACATTCGACTGCTGGTCATTTTTCCCCTTGATGCCCTTGCGGGGGAACGGCAACTCCCTCCCCTGACAAGGGGAGGGCCGGGAGGGGTTTGCGGTGATACAGGCGTTTTTGCGCTCTGAACCGTCCCAACCCCCCCCTCAATCCCCCCTTGTCAGGGGGGAAGCGTTGGCTCCGGCCAATGCAGTTGTCCTGACAGGCCATTGTGGTGGGGCATGTTGATGCAAAGCGGTGGTAGAATCCTCGCCTTTATGAATTTTTGTCTGGAGTCGCACTCTCATGATTAGTATCGCTCACGCTCAGGAAGCCGCCTCAACCGCCGCTGGCACCGCCGCGCCGGGAGGGCTTTTGCAATATTTGCCGCTGATTTTCATCGTCGTCGTCTTTTATTTTCTGGCGATTCGCCCACAAATGAAGCGCGCCAAGGAACACAAGCTCATGACGGACGCCTTGCAGAAGGGCGATGAAGTCATCACCCAGGGCGGCCTGACCGGGCGCATCGTCAAGGTGGGCGAAGCCTATGTGGCGGTGGAAATTGCCGATGGCGTGGAAGTGCTCATGCAACGCGCCGCCGTGCAACTGGTGCTGCCCAAGGGCACGCTGAAGTCGGCGCTCTGATTTTTCTTCCGCTCATTTTCCGGGTCTTCCCATGAATCGCTATCCTCTCTGGAAATACATCACGGTGGCGCTTGCCCTCGTGCTGGGTTTCATTTACACCCTGCCCAATTTTTTTGGCGAAACGCCCGCCGTGCAGGTTTCTTCCAACCGCGCCACATTGAAGGTGGATGCCGCCGATCTGCCGCGTATTGAAGGCATTCTGAAGGAGGCCGGGGTCACGACGAACGGTCTTTTTGTCGATCAGACCGGCATCAAGGCGCGTCTGCAAGACGAGGACGCCCAGTTAAAGGCTCACGACGCGCTGGGAAAAGCCCTCAACCCCGACGGCCCGGACAATGCGGATTACGTGGTGGCGCTGAACCAACTGACCAACACCCCCGCCTGGCTGTTGGCCATTGGCGCGCGGCCCATGTATCTGGGGCTGGATTTGCGCGGCGGCGTGCATTTTCTGTTTCAGGTGGATATGGCGGGCGCGGAGCAAAAGCGGCTGGATTCCACCAGCGCCGACCTGCGCGTACTGCTGCGCGATAAAAACCTGCGCCACGCGGGCATCAGCCGGGAAGGCAGCCGCATCGTTCTGAATTTCCGCGATGCGGAAACACTGGAAAAAGCCAAAAGCCTCCTCGCCAACAACTACGCCGCCGAACTGGTGCTGACGGAAGTGGCCGCCAGCGAAGCCAACAAAAACGCGCAACTCATCGCCACGCTGCGTCCCGAAGGTCTGGCTCAATTGCGCGAGGACGCCGTCAAGCAAAACATCAGCACCCTGAGAAACCGGATCAACGAACTGGGAGTCTCCGAGCCGGTGATTATCCAGCAGGGGGCCGACCGCATTGTGGTGCAACTGCCCGGCATACAAGACCCCGGCGAAGCCAAGAAAATCCTGGGTCGTACCGCGACGCTGGAAATCCGTATGGTCGATGACAGCCTGGAAGCCCAGCGCGTCATAGAGGAAGGCGGCACACCGCCGTTTGGTACGGAAGTGTATAAAAACCGGGAAGGCCGGAACATCGTCGTCCAGAAACAGGTGGCGCTGACCGGCGAGCGGCTGACCAAGGCACAAACCGGGTTTGACAAAGACAGCCAGCCCGCCGTGCATTTGAGTTTTGATTCCGCCGGAGCGCGCATTTTCCGCGATCTGACCCACGACAATGTCAATAAGCGCATGGCGATTCTGCTGATCGAAAAAGGTCGGGGCGAGGTTGTGACCGCGCCGGTCATC